>CBIHQF010000175.1:0-7374 GCA_966211665.1 uncultured Pseudomonas sp.
GATCATGCCGGAGCTGGTGCAACTCGGCCATATGAACCCCGGCCGCTGGGAAGCCATCGCCCGCAATTACGCGGAGCTGGGCTTGGCCAAAGGGCCGGTCGAACTCGATGGTTTCATTTACAGCCAGCAACCTACCCCCGACCACAGCCTGCTCTATAAAGTGCTGGCGGGCTCATTGCTGTCGCTGCTGGTGCTGGGGAGCGTGGCCTTGCGCTTCGCCCATTTGACGCGACGGCTGCGCCAGGAAATCAGGCTGCGTAGATCCGCCGAAAGCGACTTGCTGAACAGCAACCAGCAATTGGAAATCATGGCCAATACCGACCCGCTGACCGGCCAGCTGACCCGGCGCAAATTCGAGGAAGTGGTCAACAAGGAGATCAAGCGCGCCGAACGCTACGGTTTCCCGCTGTCCCTGGTGTTCATGGATATCGACCACTTCAAGCAGATCAACGACGAACATGGTCACGAGGTCGGCGACCGGGTGCTCAGCGCCATGGCCTCGCGAATCAAGGCCCAGTTGCGCGAGTCCGATAGCCTGTGCCGCTGGGGCGGCGAAGAGTTCATCGTACTGATGCCGCATATCGACCTGGATCAGGTGTGCGCACTGGCGGAGAAGCTGCGCGCGATGCTGGCCGCCACCCCGGTGGTCGAGAACATCCACATCACCGCCAGTTTCGGCGTGGCGCAATGGCAACCGGGGCAGGACCTGGGCACCCTGCTGCAACGCGCCGACAAGATGCTCTACCGCGCCAAACAACTCGGCCGTAACCGGGTGGAATGCTATCCGCCGGATTGAGGGCTAACAGGCCGAGTAGTTTTTCAATGGCTATGTACCTGCTATCTGTTGACGCACTCAAGCCGGCGAAACGACGCCAAGGGTAGTGTCATTCATGGGGTAGGCGTATGACCACGAACTATGAGCCGATACTTAGCCCGTTGCGCCGTAACCCAGCATGCGTGCTAGACCAATCATCGGCTGGTGGATCGATGAAGCGCGATCCACCCTACGCAACTGGCGGTGTTGGTACCTTCGCCCGCTTGCAGGAGAGGAACCGAAGAACCCGTAGGGTGGATGTCGTCTTTCACATCCACCAGAACACCGCCCCGGTGGATCGATACAGCGCAACCCACCCTCAAAAAAATGGCTATGTACCCGTTAGGTGTTGCATGGAATGGGTAGGTTGGCGCTGAGCGCAGCGAAGCCCAACAGCATCGGCATGTCTCGTTGGGCTTCGTCGCGGCGCGACTCAACGGAGCGCCGCCAGACCCAAGCTACGGCTTATCGCCGTGCAACACGCCATTGGGGCATAGCTAAAAAATTGCCTGCTACAGGTAACGGTACATAGCCACTTCAATGGCGCCAGTCGGCCAACCAGGCAAGTGTCGCCCGCGTGCCCTGCTCGCCCGGCTTGTATTCGGCGCCCAGCCAGGCGTCGTAACCACTCTCGCGCAGCGCCCGGAGTATCGGCGCGAAATCCAGTTGTCCGCTGCCCGGCGCGCCCCGTCCCGGACAATCGGCGAACTGCACATGGCCGATACGCCCGGCCAACGTCGCAACGCCCGCGGCGGCGTCGATACCTTGGCGCGCCAGATGGTAAAGGTCGTACTGGGCGAACAGGTTCGGATGGTCCACCCGCGCGAGCAGCTGCTCCAGATGCTCGGGGGTGTTAATCAGAAATCCCGGCATATCCAAGGGGTTGATCGCCTCCACCAGTAGCCGAATGCCGAGCACGGCGAAAGCGCTGGCCGCCTTGTGCAGGTTGGCAACCAGGGTCGCCAGCGCCTGCTCGCGGTCGAGGCCGTCGGCCAGCCGTCCCGGCAGCACGTTGACGCACGCCGGGCGGACCATGGCCGCATAGGTCAAGGCCTCCTGTAGCGCGGCATCGAACTCGCCCTGGCGCGCGGGCAACGCCGCCAGGCCCGCACCGCCCGTCATCAAATCGCCGGCCGGCAGATTGATCAGCACCAGCGGCATGCCGGCCGCGGCCAATGCCTCTTTCAGGCGAATGGCCGGCACTTCGTAGGGGAACTGGATTTCCACGCCATCGAAACCGGCCGCAGCGGCGGCCACGACTCGCTCGACCAGCGGCAGCTCGGTGAACAGTAGGGAGAGATTGGCGGCGATTTTCATAACGATGATCCGATCAGAAGCTGCACGCAGCTTTTGTGTGGGTTAGTGGCGCAGAGCAGAACTTCAATACCAGGCGCGGAATTTGCGCGCCACGTAACCCACCAGGCAATTTTCGGTTTACCCACGGGATCATCGTCACACCTCGGACTCCCGATACAACTGCACCAAGGTCGCTGGATCGCACTCCAAGTTGCCCTGACTACCATGCAACCGCATCAACTGCGCCGCCAGGCCGCTGAGCGGAGTCGCCGAACCCATTTCGCGGGACAGTTTGACCGCGCTGTCCAGGTCCTTGAGCAAGGTGCGCACATGCCATTTGACCGGCTCGAACTGGCTGGCGGCCATTTGCGGCGCGAGTATCTGCAGGGGTTTGGAGTCGGCGAAACCACCGCTCAAAGCCGGGGCGAGCAGGTTGGCATCGACCCCGGATTTCTCCGCCAGCGCCACCACTTCGGCGATCACCAAGGCGTTGCAGGCGACGATCATCTGATTGCACAGCTTGGTCACCTGGCCGGCGCCGACATCGCCCATCCGGGTCAGATGCGAGCCGAGGTGGGCGAGAATCGGCCGCACCCGCTCGATATCCTCTTCGCGCCCGCCAGCCATGATGGTCAGGCTGCCGTTCGCCGCGCCGGGTGTGCCGCCGGAAACCGGCGCATCCACCCAGCGCATGCCGGTTCGCGCTTGCAGCTCGGTAGCCATTTCCCGGGTCGCGGCGGGTTCCAGGCTGGAGAAATCCACCAACAACTGCCCTGGCCGCGCCGTTTCGACAATACCGCCGGGGCCAAATACCACCTCGCGCACCACCTCGGTATTGGCCAGACACAGCATCACCACCGCGGCATCGTCGCAGAGCGACGACGGCGCCAGCGCCCGCTCCGCGCCCTGTTCCAGCAGCGGCAGGCATTTATCCAGCGTGCGATTCCAGACCTTCAGCGGGTAGCCGGCCGCCAGCAGCCGCCGGGTCATCGGCAACCCCATCAGGCCTATGCCGGCAAACGCCAGGGCGGGAAGCGATGTGGACGATGCGGACATGGTCGGACTCCGGTTCGAAGGGGGCGGCTATCTTAACGCAGCTGACAAAGCCGATGCGCCACGGCCAACCACAAGTGCGGCAATCCCTTTATACTCCGCCGGCTTTCCCCGCTATTGAACCGGAGAACCCCATGTTGAAACGTACCCTGGCACTCGCCGCAGGCGTAGCCCTGTGCTTTACCGCTGCACTTTCCCAAGCCGCCGAGGTCCTGCGCGTCTCGGCCATTCCCGATGAAGCCCCGACCGAACTGCTGCGCAAATTCAAGCCGCTGGGTGCTTACCTCGAACAGCGACTGGGCATGCAGGTCGAGTTCGTGCCGGTATCCGACTACGCCGCCGTGGTCGAAGCCATCGCCGCCGACCGCATCGATCTGGCCTGGCTCGGCGGTTTCACCTTCGTCCAGACCCGCCTGAAAACCGCCGACAGCCAACACCCGGCGATCCCGCTGGTGCAGCGCGCCGAAGACGAAAAATTCACCAGCAGGATCATCAGCGCCGACCCGGCGGTTAACTCGCTGCAGGACCTGAAAGGCAAGACCTTCGCCTTCGGTTCGGTGTCCTCGACTTCCGGCAGCCTGATGCCGCGTTTCTTTATGGTGCAGGACGGCATCGAGCCGGAACAATTCTTCAGCCGCATCGCCTACTCCGGCGCCCACGACGCCACCGCCGCCTGGGTCCAGGCCGGCAAGGCCGACGGCGGCGTGCTCAACGCCTCGGTGTGGGACAAGTTGGTCGCCGCCGACAAGGTCGATACCGATAAAGTCAAAGTCATCGCCACCACTCCGCCCTACTTCGATTACAACTGGACGGTGCGCGGCACCCTCGATGCCGGTCTGCGCGACAAGATCAGCGCGGCCTTCCTCGCCCTCGACCCGGCCAACCCCGAGCACAAGGCGATTCTCGACCTGCAAGCCGCCAGCCGCTTTATCGAAACCAAAGCCGAGAACTACCAGGGCATCGAAAAAGCAGCTTACGCGGCCGGCCTGTTGAAGTGAGCCTCAGCCTGCGCGGCGTGGGCTTGACCCACGCCAACGGCCAGGTTGCGCTCAGCGCTATCGATCTGCAGATAACCAGCGGCGAACGGCTGGCGATCATCGGTCCTTCGGGCGCCGGCAAAACCAGCCTGCTGCGCGTGCTCGCCAGCAACCTGCAACCGACCGTGGGCGAGATCGAGCTGCTCGAGCAACTGCCCTGGCAACTGCCCGCCGGTCAACGGCAGCAGTTGCGTGCGCGTATCGGCCTGATCCATCAAAGCCCACCGTTGCCGCCCCGCCAGCGGGTGGTCACCGCGGTGCTCGCCGGCAAGCTGGGGCAATGGTCGCTGGGCAAAAGCCTGCTCAATCTGCTGCACCCGCTGGACCTCCCCGGCGCCCAGGCGGCACTTGCCCGTCTGGACCTGGCGGACAAATTGTTCGAACGCTGCGATCAGCTCTCCGGTGGCCAGTTGCAGCGCGTGGGCATAGCCCGAGTGCTGTACCAGGCGCCCGAGCTGATACTCGCCGACGAACCGGTCTCGGCCATGGACCCGGTACTCGCCGGGCATACCCTGAGCGTGCTCAACGAAGAAGCCAGCAGGCGTGGCAGCACCCTGCTGGCCAGCCTGCACGCGACCGAACTGGCCCTGGCGCATTTCCCGCGGATTATCGGCGTGCGCGAAGGACGCATTCTGTTCGACCTGCCGCCGACCGAGATCACCCCGACGCAGCTCGAGGGGCTTTATGCCAACGAGCAGTTGCAAACGCTGCCCGTCTCGCCAGCCGCGGCGCCGGTCTGCCTACAGATCCCGCGATGCTGAAACCCGCGCCCCTGAACCCAACGCTACGCGACCCCGCGGCACTGCCGCGCCTGGCGCTGACGCTGCTGGCACTGCTGCTGTTATGGCCGGGCTTGCAGCTCAGCGAGCTGAACCTCGCAGTGCTCGCCGAGCGCGACAACGCCGCCAATATGGGGCGCTTTCTCGCCGACTTCTGGCCGCCTGCCCATAACGCGGAATTTCTGCAGTTGCTCGGCCGCGCGACCCTGGAAACCCTGGCCATCGCCACCGCCGGCATGGCCCTGGCGTTGCTGATCGCGGTTCCCGGGGCGCTGCTCGCCAGCCGCGCCTTGTCGCTGTCGGCGCTGCACCGCGACGGCCGTCCGACCTGGTGGGCGCAAGCCCTGCGTTGGCCGGTGCGCGGCCTGCTGATCGTGCTGCGCAGCGTGCCGGAGATCGTCTGGGCATTGCTGTTCGTGCGCGCCGTCGGCCTCGGCCCCACCGCCGGGGTGCTGGCCATCGCGATCACCTACAGCGGCATGCTCGGCAAGGTCTATGCGGAGATTTTCGAATCGGTCGACCCACGCCCCAGCCGCGCCCTGCTGCTGGCCGGCAGCCCACGCCTGACGGCGTTCGCCTACGGCATCCTGCCCAACGCCGCGGCGGAAATGCTCTCCTACAGCGTGTACCGCTGGGAATGCGCGATCCGCGCCTCGGTGATCATGGGCTTCGTCGGCGCCGGTGGCCTGGGCCAGCAGATCGACCTGTCGATGCGCATGTTCGCCGGAGGGGAAGTGGCGAGCATGCTCTTGACCTTCCTCGCCCTGGTACTGCTCGCCGACCAGATCAGCCGCCTGCTGCGCACGAGGCTGCTATGAACACCCCCGCACGCCTGCGCAACGCGCGCTTACTGAATATCGGCTTGCTATCGGGCTTGCTCGCGGCGGCGATCGCTTCCTTTATTTACCTGGGTATCGATCTCGGCGCCTTGTTCGGTGGCGACAGCCTGAGCCAGATGGGTCGCTATGCCAGCGGCTTTCTACACCCGGACTTTTCCACGCCACACCTTAACGCCATCTTCCAGGGCGCCCTGGAAACCCTGGCCATGTCGGCCATCGGCACCCTGCTCGCAGCCCTGCTCGGCTTGCTCCTGGCCTTACCGGCCGCCGGGCGCTTTGGCTGGCTGGCCGCAAGCGGCTCGCGCCTACTATTGAATGCCCTGCGCGCGATTCCCGAGCTGGTCTGGGCTGCGCTGGTGGTACTGGCCGCCGGTCTCGGCCCCAATGCCGGCACCCTGGCCTTGGCCCTGCACACCTGCGGCGTGCTCGGCCGGTTATTCGCCGAAGCCCTGGAAAACACCCCGAAAGAACCCGCCGAAGCGATTCGCCTGAGCGGCGGCGGGCCTGTCGCGGCCTTCTGCTACGGCACCCTGCCCTGCGTCTGGCCACAACTGATCGCCTATTCGCTGTACCGCTGGGAAAACAATATCCGCATGGCCAGCGTGCTCGGCTTCGTCGGTGCCGGCGGCTTGGGGCAGATGCTCTACGTCAGCCTTAGCCTGTTCCAGCAAGCCCAAGCGGCCACGGTGATCCTGGCCATGTTGCTGATGGTGGTGGCTGTCGATGCGCTCAGCGGCTGGGCACGGCAACGTTGGGTCAGTCACTGAGTCCTCTAACCCAGAGGGCTCACCACCCCGGCAAATGCCTGACCCAGCACATGGGTATAGATCTGGGTCGTCCGCACATCGGCATGGCCCAGAAGCGTTTGCACCGTGCGGATATCGCTACCGCGACGTAATAGTTCAGTGGCAAAGCTGTGGCGGAAGGTGTGGCAGCCGGCCGGCTTATGGATGCTGGAACGCCGCACCGCCTGCTTGACCGCCTTCTGAATGGAACTGACATGCAGATGATGGCGCACGGCCGTGCCGTCCTCGTCACTACAGAGCGTGGCTGAAGGAAACAGCCATTGCCACTCGAATGAAGTGGGTGCAGCGGGGTACTTGCGCCGCAGCGCAAATGGCAAGCTGACCGGTGCCTGATAGAAAATGTCTTTCTGCTTCCAGGCCTCGTACATGCGCTGCCGGCGCTCCAGTAACGGCGTGACCAGTGATGCCGGGAGCAAGGTGGTGCGATCTTTGGCGCCCTTGCCATCGTGAACAACGATCACCTGCCAGTCGAAATCCACATCCTTGATGCGCAAGCGAGCCGCCTCCACCACCCGCAGGCCCGCGCCATACATCAGTGATGCCAGCAATTGATAAGGCTGCCCCAAAAGGCCAATGATCTGCGTCGCCTCGGCATGCGTCAGCACCGAAGGTATGCGCGTTGAACGCTTGGCCCGCACCACCTCACCGACATCCCCCAATGGCTGCTGCAATACCTTGGCATAGAGAAACACCAGCGCATTGAGCGCCAGGTTCTGCGTAGCCGCCGCCACCTTACGCTCAACCGCCAGC
>CBIHQF010000176.1:0-7354 GCA_966211665.1 uncultured Pseudomonas sp.
AAGGCCTTGACCAAGGCTGGCGGCGACATCGAAAAAGCCATTGACGACATGCGTGCTTCCGGCGCGATCAAAGCCGCCAAGAAAGCAGGCAACATCGCCGCCGAAGGCGCTATCGGGGTCAAGGTCGCCGACGACGGCAAATCCGCCGTGATCATCGAAGTCAACTCGCAGACCGACTTCCTGGCTCTGCAGGACGACTTCAAGAACTTCGTCACCAGCAGCGTCGAAAAAGCCTTCGCCGACAAACTGACCGACGCAGCTCCGCTGATCGCCGCTCAGGAAGCCGCTCGTGAAGCGCTGGTGGCGAAAGTGGGCGAGAACGTCAACATTCGTCGTCTGGCACGCGTTGAAGGCGATGTGGTCAATGCTTATCTGCACGGCAACAAGATCGGCGTGGTCGTGGTCCTGAAAGGCGGTAACGCCGAGCTGGCCAAAGACATCGCCATGCACGTGGCGGCGAGCAATCCCGAGTTCCTGCTGCCGTCGGAAGTCTCCGCGGATGCCATCGAGCGCGAGAAAGGCGTGTTCCTGAGCCTCAACGAAGACAAGATCAAAGGCAAGCCGGCTGAAATCGTCGAGAAGATGGTTGCGGGCCGTATCCAGAAGTTCCTCGCCGAAGCCAGCCTGGTCGAACAAGCCTTCGTCAAGGATCCGGAAGTCAAGGTTGGCGCCCTGGCCAAGAAAGCCGGTGCTGAAATCGTTTCCTTCACCCGCTTCCAGGTGGGCGAGGGCATCGAGAAGCCGGCTGACAACTTTGCTGAAGAAGTTGCCGCACAACTGGCTGCCAGCAAGCAGTAAGACGTTTATAGTGTTGCCCCGAAGAGGCTGCCCGCTCACGCGCGCGGCCTCTTTTTCAAACTAGCAGACCGCTCGGCGCGCTGCGTCGAGATGTCGAGCGTTGCGAGGCGCTCGATGATACGGGCAGATAAGGCCCGCAAAAGCATTCAACGCCGCAGGAGAGACTGGTAATGGCTCAGCAGATGAGTGGTCGTCAACCGCGCTACAAGCGCATTCTGCTCAAACTCAGCGGCGAGGCCCTGATGGGGTCTGAAGATTTCGGCATCGATCCCAAGGTGCTCGATCGCATGGCTCTGGAAGTCGGTCAGCTGGTCGGCATCGGCGTGCAGGTCGGTCTGGTGATCGGTGGCGGTAACCTGTTCCGCGGCGCCGCCCTGTCGGCGGCGGGCATGGATCGGGTCACCGGCGATCACATGGGGATGCTGGCCACCGTGATGAACGCCCTGGCCATGCGCGACGCGCTGGAGCGTTCGAATATCCCGGCGATCGTGATGTCGGCGATTTCCATGGTCGGCGTGACCGATCATTACGACCGGCGCAAGGCGCTGCGTCATCTGAAAACCGGTGAGGTGGTGATTTTCGCCGCTGGCACTGGCAATCCGTTCTTCACCACCGACTCGGCCGCCTGTCTGCGGGCCATCGAGATCGATGCCGATGTGGTGTTGAAGGCGACCAAGGTGGATGGCGTGTACACCGCCGATCCGTTCAAAGACCCGCATGCGGAGAAGTTCGATCGTCTGACTTACGATGAAGTGCTGGACCGTAAGCTGGGCGTGATGGATCTGACGGCCATTTGTTTGTGCCGCGATCACAATATGCCGCTACGTGTCTTCAATATGAATAAACCCGGTGCCTTGCTGAATGTCGTGGTGGGCGGCGCCGAAGGTACTCTGATCGAGGAAGATGCAAAATGATCAATGAGATCAAGAAAGACGCCCAAGAGCGCATGCAGAAAAGTCTGGAGTCGTTGGCTCACGCGTTCAGCCGGATTCGCACTGGTCAGGCGCACCCGAGCATTCTCGGTGGTGTGATGGTGCCTTATTACGGTGTGGATACGCCGCTGAATCAGGTCGCCAGCGTTACCGTCAAGGATGCCCGAACCCTGCAGGTCGTGGCCTTCGAGCGCAATATGCTGGCCGCCGTCGACAAGGCGATCCAGAGCTCCGGTCTGGGCTTCAATCCGACCAATCTGGGCGAACTGTTGCTGATCTCCATGCCGGCTTTGACCGAGGAAACCCGCAAGGGCTTCACCAAGCAAGCACGGGATGCGGCGGAAGATGGCCGAGTGGCCGTGCGCAATATTCGCCGCGATGCCTTGAGTCAATTGAAGGATCTGGTCAAAGAGAAAGAGATCAGTGAAGACGAAGAGCGTCGTGCTGCGGATGATATCCAGAAGCTCACCGACAGGTTCGTGGCGGAAATCGAAGTGGCCGTGAAGCAGAAAGAAGCGGATCTGATGGCTGTTTAACAGCCAGGATATCGTCATGGATAATACCCGCTCAGCCGCTCAGGTGGCCGTGCCACGTCATGTGGCAATTATCATGGATGGCAATAATCGCTGGGCGAAGAAACGCCTGTTGCCGGGAGTCGCCGGTCACAAGGCGGGCGTCGATGCGGTGCGTGCGGTCATCGAAGTGTGCGCCGAAGCGGGGGTCGAGGTGCTCACCCTGTTCGCTTTCTCCAGCGAGAACTGGCAGCGTCCGGCAGCGGAAGTGGGCGCGTTGATGGAGTTGTTCCTCGGTGCGCTACGTCGCGAAGCGAAGAAGCTCAACGACAACGACATCAGTTTGCGCATCATCGGCGACCGCTCGCGCTTTCATCCGGAATTGCAGGCGGCGATGCTCGATGCTGAGGCGCAGACCCGCGGCGACAAGCGCTTCGTACTGCAGATCGCGGCCAACTACGGCGGGCAGTGGGATATCGTCCAGGCCGCCCAGCAGTTGGCCCGGGATGTTCAGGCCGGCATTTTGTAGCCGGAGGATATCACTCCTCAGCGGCTGCAAAGCTGCCTGGCGACGGGCGATCTGCCGCTACCGGACCTGTGCATTCGCACCGGCGGCGAGCATCGCATCAGCAACTTTTTGCTCTGGCAACTGGCCTATAGCGAACTGTATTTCTCCGATCTGTTCTGGCCGGACTTCAAACACGATGCCATGCGCAAGGCTCTGGCGGACTTCGCCAAGCGTCAACGCCGTTTTGGTAAAACCAGTGAGCAGGTCGAAACCGAGGCGCGGGCTTAATGCTTAAACAACGGATCATCACGGCGCTGGTTTTATTGCCGTTCGCCCTGGCTGGCTTCTTTCTTCTGGATGGCACCTTGTTCGCGCTGTTCATCGGTCTGGTGGTGAGTCTGGGCGGCTGGGAGTGGGCGCGTCTGGCCGGTTTCGCCGCACAGTCCGTGCGAGTGGGTTATGCCCTGCTGGTCGCCGTGTTGCTATTTGGCCTCTATCGGGTGCCGGCGTTCGCGCCTTGGCTGCTTTTGCTCGGGGTCCTCTGGTGGGTGGTGGCGACGGCGATGGTATTCAACTACCCGGCCAGCAGCCGCTATTGGGGTGGTGCGCCCGGCAAGCTGCTGATCGGTCTGCTGATTCTGTTGCCGGCCTGGCAGGGCTTGCTGCTGCTCAAGCGGTGGCCGGAAGCCAACCTGCTGATTCTGGCGGTGATGGTGCTGGTGTGGGGCGCGGATATCGGCGCTTACTTCTCGGGTAAACGTTTTGGCAAGCGCAAGCTGGCGCCACGGGTCAGTCCCGGTAAGAGCTGGGAGGGGGTGATCGGCGGTTTGCTGACGACTCTGTCGATCTGCGTCGCGGTGGGCTTGTATCGGGGCTGGTCGGTCAGCGGTTTGCTGTTGGCCATGGCCGGTACCCTGGTGGTGGTGTTGATCTCGGTGGTCGGCGACCTGACCGAAAGCATGTTCAAGCGCCAGTCCGGGATCAAGGACAGCAGCAACCTGTTGCCGGGGCATGGTGGCGTGCTCGATCGTATCGATAGCCTGACCGCGGCCATTCCGGTATTTGCCGCCTTGCTGTGGTTGGCCGGCTGGGGCGCGCAGTGAGTCGCCCGCAGCAGATAACCGTGCTGGGGGCGACGGGCTCGATCGGCCTCAGCACCCTGGATGTGATCGCGCGCCATCCCGAGCGTTATCAGGTTTTCGCGCTTTCCGCGTTCAGTCGTCTGGCCGAGCTGGAAGCCTTGTGCATGATTTACCGCCCGCTGTTCGCGGTGGCGGCCGATGCCCAGGCCGCTCGCGATCTGCAGGGCCGGTTGCAGGCGTCCGGCCTGGCCACCCGGGTGCTGTTCGGTGAGGCGGGCTTGTGCGAGGTGGCCGCCCACGCCGAGGTCGATGCGGTAATGGCCGCGATCGTCGGCGCCGCCGGGCTGAAGCCGACCTTGGCGGCGGTCGAGGCCGGCAAGAAGGTGCTGCTGGCCAACAAGGAAGCCTTGGTCATGTCCGGTGCGCTGTTCATGCAGGCGGTGCGTCAAAGCGGCGCGGTATTGCTGCCGATCGACAGCGAGCACAACGCGATCTTTCAATGCTTGCCGGGCAACTATGCCCAGGGTCTGGCTCAGGTCGGTGTGCGGCGGATTCTGCTGACCGCCTCCGGTGGACCGTTCCGCGAAACCCCGATGGAGCGGCTTCTCGCGGTGACGCCCGAGCAGGCCTGCGCCCATCCCAATTGGTCGATGGGGCGCAAGATTTCGGTGGATTCGGCGAGCATGATGAACAAGGGCCTCGAATTGATCGAGGCCTGCTGGTTGTTCGATGCCCGGCCCGCGCAAGTCGACGTGGTGATCCATCCGCAGAGCGTGATCCATTCGCTGGTCGACTACGTCGATGGTTCGGTGCTGGCGCAGTTGGGCAACCCGGATATGCGCACCCCGATCAGCCACGCGCTGGCCTGGCCCGAGCGGATCGATTCGGGGGTCGCGCCGCTGGACCTGTTCGCGGTCGCCCGGCTGGACTTTCAAGCGCCCGACGAGCAGCGCTTTCCCTGTTTGCGGCTGTCGCGCCAGGCGGCCGAGGCGGGCGGTACCGCGCCGGCCATGCTCAACGCGGCCAACGAAGTGGCGGTGGCGGCGTTTCTCGAGCGGCGCATCCGCTTTCCCGAGATCGCGCGTATCATCGACAGTGTTCTCAATGCCCAGGCCGTCGAGGCGGTCGAAAGCCTGGATGCGGTGCTCGCCGCCGACGGTCGCGCGCGCGAATTGGCGGGGCATTGGTTGAGTCGTCACGAAGTGCGCGGAGAAGCTTGATGAGTGCGCTCTATATGATCCTTGGCACCCTGGTCGCATTAGGCGTGCTGGTTACGTTCCACGAGTTCGGCCACTTCTGGGTGGCGCGGCGTTGCGGCGTCAAGGTGCTGCGCTTCTCCGTGGGGTTCGGCACGCCATTGCTGCGCTGGCACGATCGCCAGGGCACCGAGTTCGTGATCGCCGCCGTTCCCTTGGGTGGTTACGTGAAAATGCTCGATGAGCGCGAGGGCGATGTGCCGCCCGCGCAGCTCGAGCAGGCCTTCAACCGTAAAAGCGTGCGCCAGCGTATCGCCGTGGTCGCGGCCGGGCCGCTGGCCAATTTCATCTTGGCCCTGTTGTTCTTCTGGCTGGTGGCGATGCTCGGCGGTCAGCAGGTTCGACCGGTCATCGGTGCCGTGGAGCCCGGTAGCTTGGCCGCCGAGGCCGGGTTGCAGGCGGGTCAGGAAATCGTCGCGGTGAACGATGAGCCGACCAGCGGTTGGGCTGCGGTCAATCTGCAGTTGGTACGTCGGCTGGGCGAGAGCGGCACGTTGTCGGTCGATGTGCGCGAGCCGGGTTCGACCCTCGACAGTCAGCGGCAGATCGTCCTAAAGGACTGGCTCAAGGGCGTCGCCGAACCGGATCCGATCGGCTCGTTGGGTATTCGCCCTTGGCGGCCGGTCCTGGCGCCGATTCTGGCGCAGCTGGATCCGAAAGGGCCGGCAACCGCGGCCGGTTTGCAGATCGGCGACCGCCTGCTGGCCCTCGATGGGCAGACCCTGGATGATTGGCAGCAACTGGTCGATCGGCTGCGCGGTATGCCCAATCGCTCGATAACGCTGCAGATCGAGCGCGAAGGTCAGCGCCTGGATGTGACGGTGACCCTGGCCGCGCGCGGCGAAGGCGAGGCGCGGATCGGTTACCTGGGCGCCGGCGTACAGGGCGTCGATTGGCCGCCGGAAATGCTCCGTGAGGTCAGTTACGGTCCGGTTGATGCCGTGGCTGAGAGCTTCAAGCGCACCTGGGCGATGAGTCTGCTGACCCTTGATTCGTTGAAGAAAATGCTCTTCGGCGAGCTCTCGGTAAAAAACTTGAGCGGGCCGATAACCATTGCTAAAGTGGCGGGCGCTTCGGCTGAGTCGGGTTTGGGGGATTTCCTTAATTTCCTCGCCTATCTGAGCATAAGTTTGGGGATTCTCAACCTGTTGCCGATCCCGGTGTTAGATGGGGGGCATCTGCTTTTTTACCTGATCGAATGGGCGCGTGGCCGTCCATTGTCCGAACGGGTGCAGGGTTGGGGGGTGCAGATAGGCATCAGCTTGGTGGTTGGGGTCATGTTGCTTGCCCTGGTCAACGATTTGGGTCGTTTGTAACCATTACTGAATTACAAAGCTACTGAATTACAAAACTGTCGCCTCGAGCGGCAGATTTTTTTATCGTCAGTTGGAAATAAGAAAGGACTTCATGAAACGTCTGCTGCTACCTGCGGTAATTGCCGCATCGATGATCGCCGAAGTTCACGCCGAGTCCTTCACCATCTCCGATATCCGTGTCAACGGCCTCCAACGAGTGTCTGCGGGCAGTGTATTCGGTGCATTGCCGCTCAATGTCGGCGAGCGAACTGATGACCGTTTGCTGGTGGAGGCTACGCGCGAGCTGTTCAAAACCGGTTTCTTCCAGGATATCCAGCTCGGTCGCGACGGCGATGTGCTGGTGATTACCGTGGTCGAACGCCCCTCGATCTCCAGCATCGAAATCGAAGGCAACAAGGCGATCAGTAGCGAAGACCTGCTCAAGGGCTTGAATCAGTCCGGTCTGTCCGAAGGCGAAATTTTCCAGCGTGCGACCCTCGAAGGGGTGCGCAACGAATTGCAGCGCCAGTACGTGGCCCAGGGCCGCTACTCCGCCGAGATCGAAGCCGAAGTGATCCCCCAGCCGCGCAACCGCGTCGCGCTGAAGATCAATATCAACGAAGGCTCGGTCGCCGCCATTCAGCACATCAACGTGGTGGGTAATAGCGTCTTTTCCGACGAAGACCTGATCGACCTGTTCGAGCTGAAAACCACCAACTGGTTGTCGTTCTTCCGTAACGACGACAAATACGCCCGCGAAAAGCTTTCCGGCGACTTGGAGCGTTTGCGTTCCCATTATCTGGATCGCGGTTATATCGGCATGGACATCACCTCCACCCAGGTGTCCATTACCCCGGACAAGAAGCACGTCTATGTCACCGTCAACATCGACGAAGGCGAGAAGTACAGCGTTCGCGAGGTGAAACTCTCCGGCGATCTCAAGGTGCCGGAAGAAGACATCAAGGCGTTGC
>CBIHQF010000177.1:0-7353 GCA_966211665.1 uncultured Pseudomonas sp.
TCCGCCGAATGCTGGCGAATCGGGGCGAGCAGGGCGTCGGCGGCGATTTTTTCGGCGCCTTCGACCGGGATGCTGTCGCGGAAGATCGGCCCCTTGGCTTTGGCCTGTTCGCCGCTGTAGCGCTTGGTCAGCACCAGGCGGTAATACAGGGTTTGCTTACCGCTTGCGCGGCGTGCCGACCAGGTGACTTTGCGGTTGCCGTCGCTGCGGTTGATGCTCACCCCGTAGTTATTCGAGATGAAACTCTCGTTGAGACTGACGTAATCCTGGTTCAGCGGCGGCACGAACATTTGCAGCTTGACCGGCTCGCGCGGGTTGGCTTGGAACTCGACTCTGGCATCGATGTTCCACAGGTCGTCGGTTTCGTCCTCGGTCAAGGGGATGCCGAGAATGAAGATTTGATAGGCCGTAATCAAAATGCCCAGGCTCACCAATAGCGTGATCAGGACTTTCAGATGCAGGTTAAGAGAGCGCATGGAATTTACTCATCAGGGGTGGCGCCAGGGTTTGCGTCAAGGGTACAGGCAGGTTTCCCTGCTGCGTATTTGAGACTCGGGTCGACCATTGCATTGAAGCGTCTCAAGGCTTCGGAACCAATCAACAGTGGGTATAGAAACGCACTGCGGTCGGTCAAATTCACTTCGATCGTGCGCAGGGATTGGCCCATGCAGATGTCCATCTCGACCACGGGCCGTGCGGTGTAGGTCTTTTCTGCTTTGGGGTCGTAATCGCCGGCACGGCGTTTGATTTTGCTGATGCGTGCCAGCGGTCGTTCGATAGGGTTGTTATGGGCATCGTCGATGGCCAGGTAAAAGCGCACCCAGGGCTCGCCGTCGCGTTCGAAGCGCTCGATATCGCGGGCACTCAGGGATGCGGTCTTGGCGCCGGTGTCCAGTTTTGCGGCCAATTGCAGATCCGGTTGGTGGATACGGGTGTACTCGTTAAGGCCATATACGGTCTTCTGCGCCCCGAGACCCAACCCGGGTGCGGCGAATAGGCATAGCGATATGGTGAAGGGCTTTAGCGTCATAAGTCCTGGTGGAAGATATCGCATTAATCGAATCGGAGAGATCGGCGTGGCAACCGGTTTGCCGTGAACGCCTGACTGGAAGTCTAGCCAGGCACGGCGGAAAAGCTCGCCCAGGCTCGAGCGGGCGGCATTCTACCATGGGGAATTTCTGCCAGAACAGGCGCTTAGCCAGGTTTCTGCAGGCAAAACCGATGCTTCGTACGACCATGGTCTATTCTTTAATTGTCGACAATTTCTAGGGTTTGTTTGACGGTCCTGGCTGTCAGGTGTAATTTTTACGCTTAATAAGCAAAGAGTGTCGACAATCACCATGAGTACCTCCGAGCCTATCGATGTTGCCGCAGCAGCTGACTCCGAAACCCTTTCGGAGCATGTTTTTCGGCGCATTCAGGCCGCTATCGTCAAAGGTGAAATCGCCCCGGGTAGCAAGATTTCCGAACCGGAGCTGGCGCGCACCTACGGCATCAGCCGCGGGCCGTTGCGCGAGGCGATTCATCGTTTGGAAGGCCAGCGCTTGCTGGTACGCGTCCCCCATATCGGCGCGCGAGTGGTGTCGCTCGATCGGGCGGAGTTGATCGAACTCTACGAAATTCGCGAGTCCCTCGAGGGCATGGCCTGCCGCCTGGCTGCCGAGCGTATGACCCTGACGGAGATCGATGAGTTGCGTCGGGTGCTCGATTTGCACGAGCGCGATGCGGCTTTTCAGGCCGGGGTCGGCTATTACCAACAGGAAGGCGACTTCGATTTCCATTACCGGATCATCCAGGGCAGCGGTAATCGCACCTTGGTGCAGATGCTCTGCGGCGAGCTGTACCAGTTGGTGCGTATGTATCGCCTGCAGTTTTCGGCGACGCCGAATCGCCCTCGTCAGGCCTTCGCCGAGCACCACCGCATTCTCGATGCCATTGCCGATCGCGATGGCGAGCTGGCCGAATTATTGATGCGCCGCCATATCGCGGCCTCGAAACGCAATATCGAGCGTCACTACGCCCAGAGCACGGGGCAGGACGCGCAAACCAAGACGAACAAAACCAGAGGTGAGGCATGAGTCAGCTTTCCAGGTCGAGCAGCCCCGGCCAACATTTCCGCGATGCGGTCGCCGAAGAGCATCCCCTGCAGGTGGTCGGCGCGATCAACGCCAACCATGCGCTGCTGGCCCAGCGCGCCGGCTTCAAGGCCATCTACCTGTCCGGCGGTGGCGTGGCAGCGGGCTCGCTGGGCTTGCCTGATCTCGGTATCACGGGTCTGGATGATGTACTCACCGACGTGCGCCGGATCACCGATGTCTGCGATCTGCCGCTGCTGGTGGATGTCGACACCGGTTTCGGCAGCTCGGCGTTCAACGTCGCGCGCACGGTCAAATCGATGATCAAGTTCGGTGCGGCGGCGATTCATATCGAGGATCAGGTCGGCGCCAAGCGCTGCGGTCATCGGCCGAACAAGGAAATCGTCTCGCAGCAGGAGATGGTCGACCGGATCAAAGCCGCGGTGGATGCGCGTACCGACGACAGCTTCGTGATCATGGCGCGCACCGATGCCCTCGCCGTGGAAGGCCTGAATTCGGCGCTGGACCGCGCCGCCGCCTGCATTGAGGCCGGCGCCGACATGATCTTTCCGGAAGCGATCACCGAGCTGGCGATGTACAAGACCTTCGCCGAGCGGGTCAAGGCGCCGATCCTGGCCAATATCACCGAATTCGGCGCCACGCCGCTGTACACCACCGAAGAGCTGGCCGCGGTCGACGTGTCACTGGTGCTCTATCCGCTGTCGGCGTTCCGCGCGATGAACAAAGCCGCTGAGAACGTCTACACCGCACTGCGCCGCGACGGCACTCAGAAGAACGTGATCGATACCATGCAGACCCGTATGGAACTGTACGAGCGCATCAACTACCACGCTTTCGAGCAACACCTCGACGCGCTGTTCGCCGCCAAGAAGTGACCGACCGCAGGCCGCCCAACGCAGGCGGCCGGGGCAATACAAGAAACAACCGGATTAGATGAGGAGACAGACCGATGAGCGCTAGCCCAGAAACCACCACCACGGGCTTCAAGCCGAAGAAGTCGGTGGCCCTGAGTGGTACCGCCGCCGGCAACACCGCGCTGTGCACTGTCGGTCGTACCGGCAACGACCTGCATTACCGCGGCTATGACATTCTCGATGTCGCCACCACTTGCGAGTTCGAGGAAATCGCCCATTTGCTGGTCCACGGCAAGCTGCCCAACGCGGCCGAGCTAGCCGGCTACAAGGCCAAGTTGAAGGCGCTGCGCGGTCTGCCCGCGGCGCTGAAGGCGGCCTTGGAACAACTGCCGCCGTCCGCTCACCCGATGGATGTGATGCGCACCGGTGTGTCCGTATTGGGCTGCCTGTCGCCGGAGAAAGACGATCACAACCACCCCGGCGCCCGCGACATCGCCGACAAGTTGATGGCCTCGCTGGGTTCCATGCTGCTGTACTGGTACCACTTCAGTCACAACGGCAAGCGTATCGAGGTCGATACCGACGACGACTCCATCGGCGGCCACTTCCTCCATCTGCTGCATGGTCAGACGCCGCGCGACAGCTGGGTGCGCGCCATGCACACCTCGCTGATCCTCTACGCCGAGCACGAATTCAACGCCTCGACCTTCGCCTCGCGGGTGGTCGCCGGCACCGGTTCCGACATGTATTCGGCGATCGCCGCCGGCATCGGTGCGCTGCGCGGACCGAAGCATGGCGGCGCTAACGAAGTGGCGTTCGAGATCCAGAAACGCTACGACAATCCTGACGAGGCCGAGGCCGATATCCGCGCCCGCGTCGAGAAGAAGGAAGTGGTGATCGGTTTCGGCCACCCGGTTTACACCGTCGCCGATCCGCGCAACAAGGTGATCAAGGAAGTCGCCCGCGAACTCTCCGCCGAGCAGCGCAACAACAAGATGTTCGACATCGCCGAGCGCCTGGAAAGCACCATGTGGGAAATCAAGAAGATGTTTCCCAACCTGGATTGGTTCAGCGCGGTCAGCTACCACATGATGGGCGTGCCCACCGCCATGTTCACCCCGTTGTTCGTGATCGCCCGCACGTCCGGCTGGGCGTCGCACGTTATCGAGCAGCGCATCGACGGCAAGATCATCCGCCCCAGCGCCAACTACGTGGGCCCGGAAGATCTGACCTTCGTGCCGCTCAAGGATCGCCCATGAACAGTATGAACAGCCAATACCGCAAGAACCTGCCGGGCAGCGCGCTGGATTACTTCGACACCCGCGAGGCGGTCGACGCCATCGAGCCCGGCGCCTACGCCAAGTTGCCCTACACCTCGCGCGTGCTGGCCGAGCAGTTGGTGCGCCGCTGCGAGCCGGACGCGCTGACCGCTTCGCTCAAGCAACTGATCGAGCGCAAGCGCGATCTGGACTTCCCCTGGTACCCGGCTCGCGTGGTCTGTCACGACATCCTCGGTCAGACCGCGCTGGTCGACCTGGCCGGCCTGCGCGACGCCATCGCCGAGAAGGGCGGTGACCCGTCCAAGGTCAACCCGGTGGTGCCGACCCAGCTGATCGTCGACCACTCCCTGGCCGTGGAAGCCCCGGGCTTCGACCCGGATGCCTTCGCCAAGAACCGCGCCATCGAGGATCGGCGCAACGAGGACCGTTTCCACTTCATCGAGTGGACCAAGACCGCGTTCAAGAACGTCGACGTGATCCCGGCCGGCAACGGCATCATGCACCAGATCAACCTGGAGAAGATGAGTCCGGTGATTCAGGCGCGTGGCGGTGTGGCCTTCCCGGACACTTGCGTGGGCACCGACTCGCACACCCCCCACGTCGATGCCCTGGGCGTGATCGCCATCGGCGTCGGTGGTCTGGAAGCGGAAACCGTGATGTTGGGCCTGCCGTCGATGATGCGTCTGCCCGACATCGTCGGGATCAAGCTGATCGGCAAGCGGCAGCCCGGCATCACCGCCACCGACATCGTGCTGGCCATCACCGAGTTCCTGCGCAAGGAGCGCGTGGTGGGTGCCTGGGTCGAGTTCTTCGGCGAGGGTGCCGACAGCCTGACCATCGGCGACCGCGCGACCATCTCCAATATGTGCCCGGAATACGGCGCCACCGCCTCGATGTTCTACATCGACCAGCAGACGATCGACTACCTCAAACTCACCGGGCGCGAACCGGAACAGGTAGCGCTGGTGGAAAACTACGCCAAGACCACCGGTCTGTGGGCCGATGCTCTGGTCACCGCCGAGTACGAGCGGGTGCTGAGCTTCGACCTGTCCACCGTGGTGCGCAACATGGCGGGCCCGAGCAACCCACATCGCCGCTTGCCGACCTCGGCGCTGCATGAGCGAGGTATTGCCGACGAAGCCAAACTAGCGGCTGGCAAAGTTGAAGAAAGTGAAGGCCTGATGCCTGACGGCGCAGTAATCATCGCCGCCATCACCAGTTGCACCAACACCTCCAATCCGCGCAACGTGGTCGCCGCCGGCCTGCTGGCGAAAAAGGCCAATGCCCTGGGTCTGCTGCGCAAGCCGTGGGTCAAGACCTCGTTTGCCCCGGGTTCCAAGGTCGCCAAGCTGTACCTGGAAGAAGCCGGTCTGCTGCCGGAGCTGGAGCAGCTCGGTTTCGGCATCGTCGGCTATGCCTGCACCACCTGCAACGGCATGTCCGGCGCACTGGACCCGGTGATTCAGCAGGAAATCATCGACCGCGACCTGTACGCCACCGCGGTACTGTCCGGCAATCGCAACTTCGACGGTCGCATCCACCCGTACGCCAAGCAAGCCTTCCTGGCCTCGCCGCCGCTGGTGGTGGCCTACGCCATCGCCGGCACAGTGCGGTTCGATATCGAGCAGGATGCGCTGGGTACCGACAAGGCCGGCAACCCCATCACCCTGAAGGACCTGTGGCCGAGCGACGAGGAGATCGACGCGATTGTCGCCGCCAGCGTGAAGCCGGAGCAGTTCAAGCAGATCTACATCCCGATGTTCGATCTGGGCACTATTCAGGAAGCCGAAAGCCCGCTGTACGACTGGCGTCCGATGTCCACCTACATCCGTCGGCCGCCTTATTGGGATGAAGAGGGGGAAGGTGCGATGGCGGGCCTGCGCACCCTCAAGGGCATGCGCCCGCTGGCGATCCTGCCGGACAACATCACCACCGACCATCTGTCGCCGTCCAACGCCATCCTTTTGGACAGCGCCGCCGGTGAGTACCTGCACAAAATGGGCTTGCCGGAGGAGGACTTCAACTCCTACGCGACTCATAGGGGGGATCATTTGACCGCGCAACGCGCGACCTTCGCCAACCCGCAGCTGGTCAACGAAATGGCCGTGGTCGACGGTGCGGTGAAGAAAGGTTCGCTGGCCCGCGTGGAACCCGAGGGCAAGGTCATGCGCATGTGGGAAGCGATCGAAACCTACATGAACCGCAAGCAGAACCTGATCATCGTCGCCGGTGCCGACTACGGTCAGGGCTCGTCCCGTGACTGGGCGGCCAAGGGCGTGCGCCTGGCGGGTGTGGAAGTGATAGTGGCGGAAGGCTTCGAGCGCATTCACCGCACCAACCTGGTGGGCATGGGCGTGCTGCCGGTCGAGTTCAAGCCGGGCACCACGCGCCTGACCCTCGGCCTCGACGGCACCGAGACCTATGACATCCAGGGCGAGCTGTCGCCGCGCTGCAAGCTGACCCTGGTCATCCATCGCAACAACGGCGAAGTGACTCAGGTGCCGGTGATCTGCCGTCTGGATACCGCCGCCGAGGTCAAGGTTTACAACGCCGGCGGCGTGCTGCAACGCTTCGCACAGGACTTCCTCGAAGGCGCCGTCGCCTGATTCCGTAGGGTGGATGGCGCCTTTCCATCCACCGTGGCTGATTCCACGGTGGATCGGTGAAGCGTGATCCACCCTACGGTTCATTTATTTTCCAGCCAGGACTCACCTATGGCTTATCAACCCCAGATCAAGATCCCCGCCACCTATATGCGTGGCGGTACCAGCAAAGGCGTGTTCTTCCGTCTGCAGGACCTGCCCGAGCGCTGCCAGGTACCAGGCGCGGCACGCGATGCACTGTTCTTGCGGGTTATCGGCAGCCCCGATCCCTATGCCGCGCATATCGACGGCATGGGCGGCGCCACGTCGTCGACCTCCAAATGCGTGATCCTGTCCAAGAGCAGTCAGCCGGACCACGATGTCGATTACCTCTACGGCCAGGTTTCGATCGACAAGGCTTTCGTCGACTGGAGCGGCAACTGCGGCAATCTCTCGACAGCGGCGGGCGCTTTCGCCTTGCACGCCCGGCTGGTCGATCCCTCGCGCATCCCGGACAACGGCACCTGTGCGGTGCGCATCT
>CBIHQF010000178.1:0-7342 GCA_966211665.1 uncultured Pseudomonas sp.
ATGTGCTAGGCGGCCGCAGCCGCCGCGGCGGCGGTGCGCTGGCGGCGCCACCAGAGCACCGCGGTCAGCACCGAGAGTACGCCGAACAGGATGAATTGCAGCGTCCAGGGCAGCGCGGGAAAGGCAAAGGTGATGACCCCGACGCTGGCTGCCGCCAAGCCGATCCACAGCAGGTAGCCGCCAGCGCCGAAGACCTCGAGGATCAGCAGCACGGTGCCGAGCGCCAACCAGTTCCAGTAGGACAGGTGTTGCAGGCTTTCCAACATGGCTTAACCCTTCTTATCGCTGCCGAAGGTTGCTTTGACGATCTCGCCGATGCCGCCGACCGCGCCGATCATCTGGCTGGCCTCCAGCGGCATCAGCACCACCTTGCTGTTATCGGCGCTGGCCAGTTGGCCGAGGGCGTCGATGTATTTCTGCGCGACGAAGTAATTGATCGCCTGCACATTACCGGCGGCGATGGCGGCCGAGACCATGCGGGTCGCCTCGGCTTCGGCGCCAGCGGCGCGCTCGCGGGCCTCGGCTTCGAGGAAGGCGGCCTGGCGTTCACCCTCGGCTTCGAGGATCTGCGCCTGCTTCTTGCCTTCGGCGGTGAGGATGGCGGCGGCGCGCAGGCCTTCGGCTTCGAGGATTTGCGCGCGCTTGATCCGCTCGGCTTTCATCTGCCCGGACATGGCCGCCATCAGGTCGGCGGGCGGGCTGATGTCCTTGATCTCGATACGGGTGATCTTGATGCCCCAGGGCGCGGTCGCTTCGTCCACGGTGCGCAGCAGCCGTTCGTTGATCGCATCGCGCTGGCTGAGCATGGCGTCCAGTTCCATCGAGCCGAGCACGGTGCGGATATTGGTCTGCACCAGATTGCGGATCGCATGGGTGAGGTTGTTCACCTCGTAGGCGGCCTGGGCCGCGTTGATCACTTGGAAAAAACAAATGGCGTCGATCTGCACCGTGGCGTTGTCGGCGGTGATCACTTCCTGCGGCGGAATATCCAACACCGTTTCCATCACGCTGAGTTTATGGCCGACGCGATCCATCACCGGCACTATGATGTTGAGCCCCGGTTTCAGGGTGTTGGTGTAGCGGCCGAAGCGTTCCACGGTCCATTGCGACCCTTGCGGGACGACCTTGAAGCCCATAAAGACCACGGCGACCGCGAGGCCGACGAAGAGGAAGATCACACTGCCGATTTCCATGGGTTGCGTCTCTATATTGAGTGATGGGAGTAGTCGGTTATCTAAGCACAATTGAGGCTATATAGCGTTGCCACACGACTTCCAGAGCGTAGCCCGGATGCAATCCGGGAGATGATGCAGGCCCGGATTTCATCCGGGCCACCAGAGCCACCCTACGGCCGCACATAAACATAGGGTCTTCCGGTCATATCAAATCCTGTCCGCCGGCAGCGCCTCGATCAGCCGGGCGTCCAGGCCGTAGATGTCGGGGGCGTAGCGCAGCGCGCCGTTGGCCCTGGCTTCGACGGTCCAGTAGGCGATCAGCAGCGGAGTGGGGCGTTGCACGCGGTACTCCTGGGTTTTGCCGCTGGCGATGCGCGCCTGGACGATGTCCGCCTCGTCGGGCATCAGTAGCCAGGCGAGCAGGGTGTCGATGGCTTCCACCCGCACGCAGCCGGAGCTGAATGCACGCGGTGCCTTGTCGAACAGCTGCTGGCTGGGCGTGTCGTGCAGATACACCGAGAAGGGGTTGGCGAAGCGCACGGCGGCGCGGCCCAGCGGGTTCTGGGTGCCGGCCGCCTGGCGCAGGAGGATGACGCCCGGGTTGTTCCAGTCCAGGGTCTGCGGGTCGAGGGGGTTGCCGTGGCGGTCCAGCACGCTCATTTGGTGGCGTTCGAGATAGCCGAGGTCCTCGCGGATCGCCGGCAGTTTATCCTCGCGCAAGATGGTCGGCGGCACCGTCCAGGTCGGGTTGAGGGTCAGTCGGGAAATCCGCGAGGCGAGCAGCGGGGTGCGGCGCTCGGGGCGCCCGACCTGGGTGCGGGTGCGCCACAGCACTTGGCCTTGGCGCATGACCATCAGCTCGGCGGCGGCCACGTTGATCGTCACTTCGGCATCGGCCATGTCGTCGGCCAGCCAACGCAAACGTTCGAGGTTGGCCCTGAGCTGATCGCGGCGGCGCTGCGCATCGAGGTTCAATTCGGTCAGGCTGGCGGCACCGAGGATGCCGTCGGCCTTGAGCCCGTGATCGAGCTGAAAGCGTTGCAGTGCTGCGACCGTGACAGGGTCGAACAGCGTGCGCGGATCATCCGGCTCTTCCGGCAAATAGCCCTCGGCGCTCAAGCGCGCGCGTAGGACCGGCACCCGGGCGTCTTCGCCATCAGGTTTGAGCAGGCGCCCGGCGGGCAGCGCCGCCCAGCTGGGCAGTGGCTGTTGCCGGCGCTGGGCGAAGGTCGCGCGCAGGCGCTGGTATTGTGGCGTGCTCGGGCGCGCATCGGCGAAGGCGCGGACGGGGTCATCCAGGTGCAGCAGGGCGATGGACAGGGTCGCCAGGCGCAAGTCGGGGTGGCCCAGCTCGGGCGCTCGCCACAACGCTTCCCAATGCTGTTGCGGCAAGCGACCGCGGCGCAGATGCAGCAGCGCTTGCAGGTAGCTGTGGCTGATCAGCAGATCCACGCAGCCGGGCTGGGCGGCTTGTTCCTCCACGGTCGTGCTGGGCAGAGGGTATTCGGCGGGCGCCAGGCCGTCATCGGCCAGATCGGCGATCTGTTCGCGCAACTGCCGCCGCCGCCCTGGGTCGTGCCAGGCGCGGCGGCCGTCGCGCTGCACATAGAAATCCACCAGCAACTGCTGCGCAGGCTGGTCAAGGCTGGTCGATAACGGCGCGCATTGCTCCACCTGCGCCTCCAGTTGGGGGCGTAAAGCGGCACTGGCAGCGACGGGGACGTCCGTGGCCTTGGCGACCAGTGGCAGGGTGAGCAGGGCGATGCTCAGGTAGGATGTGCATTTATTGATCAATGTACTGCTCCAGTCCTTGGCTCAGCATGGCACAGCAATATGCCATGACAAGTATAAACGGGTCGCGGTTGGATCTTGTGACAGGACGTCCTGGAGTAGCTTTTCGGGGAGCACTTGCGCACATGTTTCGACGTACTGGCCGGCTCTGCTTGACAGGGTTGTGGTTTTTTTGTGCGCCGCTGCTGGCGACTGATTCGCCGCAGCAGGTTTTGCTCGACGATTTGGCGCGCAACGCGCCCGGGCTCAATCGACAGGCGTTGCAGCATGCCCTGGCGGCCATGCAGTGCGCGGTCAATCATGGGGCGGCGCCCGCTCGGCGCCTGGCGGTGATCGATTTCTCCCGACCTTCCACCGAACGCCGCTTATGGATTTTCGACCTGCGGCGCAAACGTTTGTTGCTGCGCGATTTCGTCGCCCACGGTCGCGCGTCCGGGGAGAATTTCGCCGATCGCTTTTCCAACCTGCTGGGTAGCCATCAGACCAGCCTCGGCTTGTTCCGCACCGCCGAGAGCTATAGCGGCAAACATGGTTATTCGCTGCGCATGGACGGTCTCGAACCCGGCCTCAACGATCTGGCCCGCGAGCGCGCCATCGTGATTCACGGGGCTGACTATGTGAATCCGCGCTGGGTGCAGAAACACGGGCGTATCGGGCGCAGCCTGGGGTGCCCGGCGGTGCGCCCGGAAGTGGCGCGAATGGTGGTCGACCAGCTCAAGGGTGGGCAATTTCTCTTCGCCTGGCATTCCGACCGGCGCTGGATGCAGGGCTCGGCTTACCTGGATTGCCGGCCACAGCAGATGGCGACGCTGGCGGCCCGCGATTAGGGCCGACGCACAATCGCGGGAGCGCCCGCTCGACACTATTTCTGCTCGCTCTGCGGGGTCACCCGCAGCACTTCCTCGATGGTGGTCAGGCCGGCGGCGACTTTTTGCGCGCCGGACAAGCGCAGGCTGCGCATGCCGTCTTTAAACGCATGCCGGCGCAGGGCGATCAAGTCGGTATCGGCACTGATCAGCGGCTTCATCGCATCGTTGATCAGCATGATTTCGTAAACCCCGGCGCGGCCACGGTAGCCGGTGTCGCGGCATTCCAGGCAACCCACGGCGCGCTGCGCGCCGGTCGGCAGCGGTGCGTTCCAGGGTTTGGTCAGGCTTTGCCAGTCGTCCTCGCTCAATTCGTGCGGCGCTTTACAGTGCGGGCACAGGGTGCGCACCAGGCGCTGAGCCATGACCCCGAGCAGCGTGGCCTTGAGCAGGTAGTGCGGCACGCCGAGTTCCAGCAGGCGGGTGATGGCGCTGGGCGCGTCGTTGGTGTGCAGGGTGGACAGCACCAGGTGGCCGGTCAGCGCGGCCTGGATCGCCATCTCGGCGGTCTCCAGATCGCGGATCTCGCCGACCATGATGATGTCCGGGTCCTGACGCATCAGCGCACGCACGCCGCTGGCGAAGGTCAGGTCGATATTGCTCTGCACCTGCATCTGGTTGAAGGCGCCCTCGATCATTTCGATCGGGTCTTCGATGGTGCAGACGTTGACCTCGTCGGTGGCCAGCTGCTTGAGCGTGGTGTAGAGCGTGGTGGTCTTGCCCGAACCGGTCGGCCCGGTCACCAGGATGATGCCGTTGGGCTGGCCGGTCATGCTTTGCCAACGTTTCAAGTCGTCCGGCGAGAAACCTAGTTGGTCGAAGCTTTTCAGCAGCACTTCCGGGTCGAAGATCCGCATCACCATCTTCTCGCCGAAGGCGGTGGGCAAGGTCGACAGGCGCAACTCGACCTCGCCGCCGTCCGGGGTCTTGGTCTTGACCCGGCCGTCCTGGGGTTTGCGTTTTTCCGCGACATTCATTCGTCCCAGGCTCTTCAGGCGGCTGACCACGGCCATGGTCACCTGCGGCGGGAACTGATAGACGGTGTGCAACACGCCGTCGATGCGAAAGCGCACGCTGCCCTGCTCGCGGCGCGGCTCGATATGGATATCGCTGGCGCGTTGCTGGAAGGCGTACTGGAACAACCAGTCGACGATATTGACGATATGCGCGTCGTTGGCGTCCGGCTCCTGGTCCTGGGCGCCCAGGTTGAGCAACTGCTCGAAGTTGCCGACCCCGCTGATCTTGCCATCGCCGGCACTGGCACCGCTGACCGATTTGGCCAGGCGATAGAACTCCACGGTGAAACGCTGAATGTCCAGCGGATTGGCCACCACACGCTTGATCGGGCGCTTGAGCACGTGGGTCAGGTTGGCTTCCCAGCTGCGCATCAGCGGCTGCGCGCTGGCGATGGTGACGCTGTCGCTGTCCACCGCCACGGCGAGGATCTTGTGCCGTTGGGCGAAGGCGTAGGACATCAGCGGGGTGACGGCGGCGACGTCGATTTTCAGCGGGTCGATACGCAGGTACGGCTGGCCGGCGAATTCCGCGAGCCAAGTGGTGAGGTATTCCAGGTCGAGGGTTTTGCCGGGACGGCTGAGGTCGTCCAGATGCTGCGCGGCGAGAAACTCCAGCGGGTGTTGCTGGTTGTTCACCGCGCTACGGCGGATGGTCAGGCATTGCTCGGCGCTATCCTGGGCGACCTTGCCCTGGGCGATCAGCTCGCGCAGCAGGTCGTTGAGATCCAACAGGCGATCAGGGGCGTTCGCGGCTAATGCAGACATGGGGCTCCTCGCAGGCAGGGCAGTAGACGCCAAGTTTAAAGCGCTGGCGCAAAGACTGTTGCGCGCCAACGCATAAACGCCACATTGGCTTGCGGCTTACTTCACCAATGCACGCCAAGCTTTCAACGTTGCCACAGTATGGGCCTGGGCTTGCCGTGCGGCCAATGTCTCGGGATCGATGGCCTGTTGCGCCAGCTCGCTCAGCTTGCTCAATTCGCCATACAGGCGGTCGACCTCCGGCACCTCCAGAATGCCCCGCGCCAGACGCAGCCAGACCAGCAGGCGCTCGATGCGCGGCAACTGCTCGGCGAGGTCTTCCGGTTGCTTCTGATAGCGCTTGAGTTGCAGCTCCCGGCCTTCTGTGGCGATCGAGGTCGGCAGCCAGCTGCCCAGCGGCGCCGCGCCCTGGCGATTGCCGCGGTTGTTACGGGCGACGGTCCAGCGGCGGGCGAGCAGCCAGCGCGAACTGTTCAGCGAGAACTGGCCCCAGCGGGCGCCCTGCAGCTCGGCGGCGAACAGCGCCGGTGCGGCCTTGCGTACGGCATCGTCGAGTTGGCCGGCGTGCAGCCGTGGGCGCCAATCAACGAGCAGGGCATCGAGCGCCTGGCGCAGTTCGCTACTGCTGCTACGCGGCGCGGCCTGGCCGAGGCTGGCGATCAGTGCGCGCAGGCCCACCAACTGTTCCAGCCATTCGACCAGCAGACGCCAGTGGCCATTGAAGCGGTATTGTTCGGCCAGACGCTGGCTGCTGCCGAGTAGGTGCCAGGCCAGGGCGGCGAAGCCATCGTCGAGGCTGAGTTCGGCGCTGAGTTGCGGCGCGGGAAGGCTGAGGGTATAGCTGGCGGAGTCGAACAGGCGATAACCGCGTTCGGCCTTACTGATATCGCAGGGCATCAGTGGCAGGTCGGCGGCCAGCTCGGCGGCCAGTTCCAGCAACGCTTCGGGCTCGCCCTGGCGTAGTTCCAACTCCAGCTCGCAGATTTCTTCTTCGCCTTCGCCGGCGATGACTTTGCCCAGGTCCAGGGCGGCTTCGATCTGCACCTTGGTCTTGCCGCGGCCCCAGGCGATATCGGCGCGTTGGCGGACGAAGTCGGTGGTGAAGATCGGCTGCAGCAGGCTTTTGTCGAGGTCCGCCAGCGCCGCCGGCCAGCAACTGTCGTCGAGCTTGTTGAGGTCCAGTTCGGCGCTTTCCAGGTACCAGTCCCACTCGTTGCGCTCGGACAGGCCGGCGACGCTTTGCCCGCGGGTTTTCAAGGTCTGGATAACGGCGTCGCCATCGCGGCGTAAACGCAGTGCGACCTTGGCCCTGGCCAGATCGCGTGCCGGCGTATCGAAATATTGGTTGAGCAGATCGCGCTGTTCCCAGCCGCTCTTGTTGCGTTTTTTCAGCAACGGGTGATCGCGCAGGGCAGCCAGGGTTTCGCGGCTGGCCCGTAGTTTGATTTCGGTTTCTTTGTTCATGATGGTGGGGTTCATGATGATGAGCTTGAGCGCCTACTATGAGATTGTGACAGTCCGATTACCTGAGCTGGCGAGTCGCGGGAGCGAACCGTATACTTGGCGCCTTCTCAGAACTGGGGTTCACCCTGATGCCAATCAATCCGTTTGCCAGCCTGTTCGGTCGCTCTCCCATCGGGCCGATGCAGAAGCACTTTGCCAAAGCCCATGAGTGCGCAGCGAATCTGCTGCCGTTTTTCGAAGCCGTGATGGCCGAGGATTGGGCCAAAGT
>CBIHQF010000179.1:0-7331 GCA_966211665.1 uncultured Pseudomonas sp.
CTGGCCATGTGCCTGGCACCCTACCTGCGCAAATTCGGCAAGTTCACCGTGCCGGATGTCATCGGCGAGCGTTATTACTCGCAGACCGCGCGTCTGGTCGCCGTGGTGTGCGTGATCTTCATCTCCTTCACCTACGTGGCCGGGCAGATGCGCGGCGTCGGTATCGTCTTCTCCCGTTATCTGGAAGTGGACATCAACACCGGCGTGATGATCGGCATGGCGATCGTGTTCTTCTACTCCGTACTTGGCGGTATGAAGGGCATCACCTACACCCAGGTGGCGCAGTATTGCGTGATGATCTTCGCCTACATGGTCCCGGCGGTTTACATCTCGATGATGATCACCGGCAACCCGATCCCGCAGTTGGGCTTCGGTAGCGACGTGGTCGGCACCAACACCTCGGTACTCGAGCGCCTCAATGGCCTGAGCACCGAACTGGGCTTCGCCACCTATACCGATGGCAGCAAGTCGACCATCGACGTGTTCTTCATCACCATGGCGCTGATGGTCGGTACCGCCGGTCTGCCGCACGTGATCGTGCGCTTCTTCACCACCCCGACCGTACGTGCGGCCCGTCTGTCCGCCGGTTATGCGCTGCTGTTCATCGCCATCCTCTACACCACTGCGCCGGCCATCGCCGCCTTTGCCCGTACCAACCTGCTGACCAGCATTCCGGGTACGAGCTACAGCGAAGCCCCGCAATGGGTGAAAAACTGGGAGAAATCCGGCCTGATCGCCTGGCTGGACAAGAACGGCGACGGCAAGATCCAGTACGGTCCGGGCGCTCCGTTCGCCGGTGCGCCGACCTTCGCCGCCGAGCCTGGCGAACATGGCCAGCGTGTGGTGACCAACGCACCGACTCCGGCTGAAACCGAGCTGTATGTGGACCGCGACATCATGGTACTGGCCAACCCGGAAATCGCCGGTCTGCCGGGCTGGGTGATCGCCCTGATCGCCGCCGGCGGTCTGGCCGCGGCGCTATCGACCGCTGCCGGCTTGCTGCTGGTGATCTCTACCTCGATCTCCCACGACCTGCTCAAGAGCGCGATCAAACCGGATATCAGCGAGAAGGGCGAGCTGTTGGCCGCGCGTATCGCCGCCGGTGTGGCGGTAGTGGTCGCCGGTCTGTTCGGGATCTACCCGCCGGCCTTCGTGGCGCAGGTGGTGGCGTTCGCCTTCGGTCTGGCGGCGGCCTCGTTCTTCCCAGCCATCGTCATGGGGATTTTCTCCAAGAAGATGAACAAGGAAGGCGCGATCGCCGGCATGGTGGTCGGCCTGGCCTTCACCTTCAGCTATATCGTCTACTACAAGTTCATCAACCCGACTGCGGGCCCGGCGGACTGGTGGTTCGGTATCTCCCCTGAAGGCATCGGCACCCTGGGCATGCTGTTCAACTTCGCCGTGTCGATCGTCGTGGCCAAGGTCACCGCGGCGCCGCCGGAGCATATCCAGCACATCATCGAAGACATCCGCATCCCACGGGGCGCAGGTGCCGCGATCGATCACTAAGCAAAGGGTAGATAGTCGCGTAGCGACGCCCTCCTTGACCCCTTCTCCCTCCGGAGAAGGGGGCGCGAAGCGCCGGATGAGGGCAGCGGGCTTGCCCGTTAGCGCTAAACGGAACGCCCCGGAAACGGGGCGTTTTGCTGTGTGTGGAGTCAGTGCGCGGCGCCCTTTTATAGACCTGGGTCAATGCCGCAAGCTGGAGCCTGGCCTAGGATCGCCGGTTTTGGTTTACCGAGCTCGCGTCCATGCCCATGTCCTCCATCGCCCCCGAACTGCTGTCCCCGGCCGGCACCCTGAAGAACATGCGCTACGCCTTCGCCTACGGCGCCGATGCGGTGTATGCCGGGCAGCCGCGTTACAGCCTGCGGGTGCGCAATAACGAATTCGATCACGCCAACCTGGCGCTCGGCATCGCCGAAGCCCATGCCCAGGGCAAGCAGTTTTACGTGGTGGTCAATATCGCGCCGCACAACGCCAAGCTGAAAACCTTCTTGAAGGATCTGCAGCCGGTGATCGAAATGGCCCCGGATGCGCTGATCATGTCCGACCCCGGCCTGATCATGCTGGTGCGCGAACATTTCCCGCAGATGCCGATCCACCTCTCGGTGCAGGCCAACGCGGTGAACTGGGCCAGTGTGAAGTTCTGGCAACAGCAGGGCTTGAGCCGGGTGATTCTGTCGCGCGAATTATCCCTGGAGGAGATCGCCGAGATCCGCAGCGAAGTGCCGGGTATGCAGCTGGAAGTCTTCGTCCACGGCGCCTTGTGCATGGCCTATTCCGGTCGCTGCCTGCTATCCGGCTATATCAACAAGCGCGACCCCAACCAGGGCAGTTGCACCAACGCCTGCCGCTGGCAATACAAGGCCGAGGCGGCGCAGCAGAACGAACTGGGCGACATAGTACGGATCGTCGAGCCGACCCTGGGCGCCGGTGCGCCGACCGATCAGGTGTTCCTCCTCGAAGATGGCAGCCGCCCCGGCGAGCAGATGGCCGCCTACGAGGACGAGCACGGCACCTACATCATGAACTCCAAGGACCTGCGCGCGGTGCAGCACGTCGAGCGCCTGGTGCGCATGGGCGTGCACTCGCTGAAGATCGAGGGCCGGACCAAATCCCATTACTACGTGGCGCGCACCGCCCAGGTCTATCGCAAGGCGATCGACGATGCCGTGGCCGGGCGGCCGTTCGACAAGTCGCTGATGGACACCCTGGAATCCCTTGCCCACCGCGGCTATACCGAGGGCTTTCTGCGCCGCCACGTGCATGACGAGTACCAGAACTACGAACGCGGCAGTTCGATTTCCGAACGCCAGCAGTTCGTCGGCGAGTTGACCGGCGAACGGCGCGGCGAGCTGGCCGAGGTGCGGGTGAAGAATCGTTTCGCCCTCGGCGACCAGTTGGAGCTGATGACGCCCCGGGGCAACCTGCGTTTCAGGCTCGATCACCTTGAGAACCGCCAGGGCCAGGGCACGCAAGTCGCCCCGGGCGACGGCCATGTGCTGTACCTGCCGCTGCCGGCCGAGTTGCAATTGGAGTACGGCCTGTTGATGCGCGATCTGTAGGGTGCGCCGCGCGCACCCTACGGGCCTTCCTCCCGGTCAGGTTCGATTGATGGAAAAGGCCGGAGTCGCTGGGTAGCCCGGATAAGCCTTGGCGCAATCCGGGAGCGGTGGTGCATGCGCGGGCTATCCCCGGTTGCAACCCGGGCTACGGGTCTAATGCTGGCGATGCAGCGAGTGCGCGCGTTGCCGGCGGTGCCAGCTGGCCAGGCGCTGTTGCAGGGCTTGCAGGCTGTCGAGCTGCTGCTGGCGCGCCTTGCTGAACAGGATCAACGCCAGTTCGGCGGTGACCAGGGCGTCGGCGCTGGCGTGGTGGCGCTGCTGCACTTGCAGGCCGAAATAGCGGGTCCAGTCGTCCAGGCCGCCATGGGGAATCTTCGCTTGCGGGCAGAGCAGCGGGGCGAGGTCGGCGGCGTCGAAGAATAGATGGCGCAGGCGATAGCCCAGGCTCTGCTTGAGCGCGCGGCCGAGCATGCGTTGATCGAAAGGCGCATGGAACGCCAACACCGGACTGTCGCCGAGAAACTCCATGAAATCCAGCAAGGCCTCGGCCGGCTCCACGCCATTGGCGATCTCGCTTGGGGCGATGCCATGGATCAGCACGCTGGCGCTGACCTTGTGGTCGTGACGGCACAGGGTGCGTTCGAACTGCTGGCGGAAATCGATGGCGCCGTTCTCTATAGCCACCGCGCCGATCGACAGCACCTGGTCGCGCTTCATGTCCAGGCCGCTGGTTTCCAGGTCCAACACCACCAGGCGTTGCCGGTCGAGCGGAACTGGGCCGAGCGGCGCGGGCTCGGCCAGGGCGGCGCGGCGCTCCAACTGGGCCTGAGACAAGGCCGGGCCGCGCAGGATCGGGCTGCGGCCACTGAGCCAGGCGAAGGTGCTCATAACTGGTACCTCAGGGCCAGGCTGCTTTGCAGACGCTGGGCTTGGCGGAAGGACTCGCGCAGGATGCGCCGGTCCAGATGGTTGAGGCTGTCCGGATCGACCCGGTTGGAGTAGGGCTGCTGAGCGCGCGCCTGCAACTGGTGCTGTTGCATGCGGGTCTGCTGGATGAAGTGATAGGCCTCCTCATAGGCCGCGCCATCGAGCGGGTCGATCACGCCTTTTTCGATCAAGGCGCGCAGCCGTTCCAAGGTATTGCAGCTCTCGATGCCGTGGGCCAGGGCGAGCAGGCGGGCGCCATCGACAAATGGCGTGAGGCCCTGCACCTTGAGGTCGAGGGTGTCTTTCTCGGCGCCTTTGCGGGCCAGCACGAAATCGCGGAACAGCCCCAGCGGCGGGCGCTGACGCAGGGCGTTTTCCGCGAGCATGCGCTGGAACAGGGTGTTGCCGGCGATCAGCGTCAGCAGCTCTTCGCGCAGATGTTCGCAACCTTCGCTCGGCCCCCAGACCAGGCGCAGATCGAAATAGATGCTCGAACCCAGCAGGTTCTCCGGCGTCGCCTCGTCGACGAAACCGCGGAAGCGCCGCGACCACTCCTGGCGCGACAGGCACAGCTCGGGGTTACCGGCCATGATATTGCCCTTGCACAGAGTGAAACCGCATTGCGCCAGGCGCTGGTTGATCTCCTGCGCCAGGGGCAGCAGGCGGCCGCGGATCGCCGCGGCCTCGGCGTTATCGCGGGCCTCGAAGAGGATACCGTTGTCCTGGTCGGTGAGCAGGGTCTGTTCGCGGCGTCCTTCGCTGCCGAAGCACAACCAACTGAACGGCACGCCGGGATCTCCGAGGTCTTCGATGGTCAGCTCGATCACCCGGCATACGGTGTGGTCGTTGAACAGGGTGATGATGTGGGTGATCTGCGTCGAGCTGGCGCCATGGGCGAGCATGCGGTCGACCAGCAGGCGGATATCGCTGCGCAGCGCCGCCAGGGTCGCCACCGTGCCGGCGTGGCGAATGGTGCGCGCCAAGTGCACCAGATCGACCCGTTGCAGGGAGAACAGGTCGCGCTCGGAGACCACGCCGCACAGCTTGCCGTGTTCGACCAGGCAGATATGGGCGATATGCCGCTCGGTCATGGCTATCGCCGCATCGAAGGCGCTGGCGTCCGGCGGCAGGTGGAAGGGTTCGGGCGTCATCAGGCGGTCGATCGGCTGGTCCAGTGCGCTGCCGTCGGCCACCACCCGGCGTAGGTCGCGTAGGGTGAAGATGCCCAGCGGGCGCTGTTGCGGGTCGACCACGACTATGCTGCCGACGTGCTGCTCGTGCATCTGCTTGACCGCTTCGCGCAGCGGCGTATCGGGCGCGCAGCCGATCGGTTGGCGCATCGCCAGTTCGCCCAGGCGGGTATCCAGCGAATACTGCGCGCCGAGGGTTTCCACCGCGCGCAGTTGCACCTGCTGGTTGACCTGATCGAGCAGGCTGCTGACCCCGCGCAAGGCGAAGTCGCGCAACGGGTTGGACACCGCGAACAGTTTGACGAAGGCCGCCTTGCTCAGCAGCAGGCAAAAGGTGTCCTCGGCGGCCAGGTGTTCGGTGCGGGTGGCGCGTTCGCCGATCAAGGCGGCCAGGGGAAAGCACTCGCCGGTGGCGATTTCGAAGGTGGTCTCGGTGCCGCGCCGCGCCGAATGCGGGCGCTCGCCATGCACGCGGCCCTGTTTGACGATATAGAAATGTGCGACCGGGCCATCGGTGGGCTTGATGATGGTCTCGCCTTCGCCATAGAAGCGCAGCTGGCAGTTCTCCACCAGGTAGGCCAGGTGGGCGGTGTCCATCTGATTGAACGGCGGGAACTTCTGCAGGAACTCCATGGTGCCCTGGATATTCTGCAATACCGCGGCTTTGCCGGCCTGGGCGAAGGCGTCCGCTGTGCTCATATGCGGCCTCGACGATTCACTGGAGAGATATGGTCGGCCTAGGCCGCGCGGATTCCCATTGGACGTAAGTCTAGGCGCTCTCTCGTGTTCGACACCGGTCCGGCGGTGCGGTCCCCAGCGACGATGGATGGCGAAGTGCTTTCCCCTTCGCCTGCTAGAGTTACTTACAGCACAACTGGAGACTCGCATGCACTCCGCGATCGGGCTCGCTCTGCTCTTTAGCACCGCCGCATACGCTTACGCCGCAGACCCGCTGCAGTCCGCCTTGGACGAGCTGCAACCGAGTTCGTTATCGGCCAGCGAACAGCGTGCGGAGCTGGCCTGGTTCGTCGAAGCGAGCAAACCCTTTCAGGGCGTGCAGGTGCGGGTGATCGCCGAACGCATCGACACCCACTGGTACGAAGCCAACGTCCTGGCGCCCCTGTTCAGCCAACTCACCGGCATCCGCGTGATCCATGAGGTCAGCGGCGAAGACGATGTGGTCAACAAGCTGCGCACCCAGCAGGAAACCGGCCTGGCGCTGTACGACGCCTATGTCGGCGACAGCGATCTGCTCGGCCAGCATTTTCGCGACAATCGGGTGCTGGTGCTCAGCGACTTCATGGCCGGCGAAGGCGCCGAGGTCACCCTGCCGACGCTGGACCTCGCGGACTTCATCGGCCTGCCCTTCGTCACCGCGCCGGACGGCAAGCTCTATCAATTGCCGGATCAGCAATTCGCCAACCTTTATTGGTACCGCCAGGACTGGTTCGCCCGCCCGGATCTGCGCAAAGCCTTTCGCGAGCGCTACGGCTACGAACTGGATGTACCGCAGAACTGGGCGGCCTACGAGGATATCGCCGCCTTCTTCAGCGAGCAGATCAAGGAGATCGACGGCCAGCGGGTCTACGGTCATATGGATTACGGCGGCTTCGACCCCTCGCTCGGCTGGCGTCTGTCGGATGCCTGGCTGGGCATGGCCGGCGTCGGCGACACCGGCTTGCCCAATGGCCTGCCGGTCGACGACTGGGGCATCCGCGTCGAGGACTGCCGCCCGGTCGGCGCCAGCATGGCCCGCGGCGGCGCCCTCGACAGCCCGGCGGCGGTCTACGCACTGCAGCAATACATAGATTGGCTGAAGCGCTACGCCCCCGAAGGCGCGCGGCGGATGAGTTTCAACCAGGCCGGCAATGTCGCGGCGCAAGGGCATATCGCCCAGCAGATTTTCTGGTACACCGCCTTTACCGCCGACTACACCCGGCCGGGTTCCGCGGTGGTGGACGGCGACGGCAAGCCGAAGTGGCGGGTTGCGCCGTCGCCGCGCGGCGCTTACTGGCGCGAGGGGATGAAATCCGGTTATCAGGACGTCGGCGCCTGGACCCTGCTCAAGGCCACGCCGCTGCGCCAACGTCAGGCCGCCTGGCTGTATGCGCAATTCGTGGTGTCGAAGAGCGTGTCGCTGCGCAAG
>CBIHQF010000180.1:0-7326 GCA_966211665.1 uncultured Pseudomonas sp.
CCTTGGCCCGACAGGTTCGATCGTCGGCGCGCCACCCCGCGGGGACACGCAACAGCTTACCGACTCAGGCGGCGCATACCTCGACCGGCACGCCATTAAGCGCGGCATTGCCGGACAAGGCATCGAGCTGGCGCTCGTCGGTCAGATCGTTGGCGCTGGCACCGGGCTGAGCGCTGGCAATGGCCATCTGCACGCCGGGGCGCGCATGGCCCCAGCCGTGGGGCAAGCTGACCACGCCAGGCATCATCTCGTCGCTGGCGGCGACTTCCACTTCGATGGCGCCGACCCGTGAACGCACGCGCACCAATTGGCCGTCGGCGAGGCCGCGCTGCTGCAGATCCGCCGGATTCATCAGCAATTGATGGCGCGGCTTGCCTTTCACCAGACGGTGGTAGTTGTGCATCCAGGAGTTGTTGCTGCGCACATGCCGACGCCCGATCAACAGCAGTTCGTCGGCCTTTGGCAGCGGTTGCGCGGCGAAGCGCGGCAGATCGCTCAACAGCAAGGCGGGAGCGGCCTGGACTCGCTGGTCCGGGGTGCGCAAGCGCGCGGCCAGGTTGGGCTTGAGCGCGCCCAGATCGATGCCATGGGGATGCTCCAGCAATTTGACCAGAGACAGCTTGTGCTCGGACTTGTCGCCGTAGCGGCCCATACGCAGGCCCATATCGACGATCTGCGCCGGTTCCATGGTCGGTTTCAACTCGACGCCGAGCTTGCCGGCCAATGCCTTGGCCAGACCGACGAAGATTTCCCAGTCATGCAGCGCGCCGGCCGGCTTTTCCAGCACCGGCTGGTTGAAACGGGCGACATTGCGCACGGCGAAACTGTTGAAGGTTATGTCGTAGTGGTCATGCTCCAGCGGCCCGGTAGGCGGCAGGATCAGGTCGGCGTAACGGGTGGTTTCGTTGATATAGGTGTCGATGCTGAGCATGAACTCCAAACCATCGAGCGCCTGTTCCAACTGACGGCCGTTGGGGGTCGAAAGCACCGGATTGCCGGCGACCGTGACCAGGGCGCGGATCTGCCCCTCGCCCGGCGTCAGCATCTCTTCGGCCAGGGCGGCGACCGGTAACTCACCGCCATATTCAGGCAGGCCGGAGACGCGACTGCGCCAGCGGGCGAAGTGGACGCCGGAACTGGAGGTGGTCAGGTCGATGGCCGCCTCGGTGCACAGCGCCCCGCCCTCACGATCGAGGTTGCCGGTAACCAAGTTGATCAACTGGATCAACCAATGGCAGAGCGTGCCGAAGGCCTGGGTTGAAACGCCCATGCGGCCGTAACACACCGCCTTATCGGCGGCGGCGAAATCGCGGGCCAATTGGCGGATGGTTTCGGCGGGCACGCCGCAACGCGCGCTCATGGCTTCGGCGGTGAAGCCGGCAATGGCTTGGCGGGCCTCGTCAAGGCCGGCGACCGGCAGATGGCTGGCGCGGGTCAGGCCTTCTTCGAACAGGGTATTGAGCAGGCCGAACAGCAGCGCGGCATCCTCGCCGGGACGCACGAATACATGCTGGTCGGCAATCGCCGCGGTTTCGCTGCGGCGTGGGTCGACCACCACAACTTTGCCGCCGCGCGCCATGATCGCCTTCAGGCGTTTCTCCACATCCGGCACGGTCATGATGCTGCCGTTGGACGCCAAGGGGTTGCCGCCGAGGATCAGCATGAAGTCGGTGTGGTCGATATCGCAGATCGGCAGCAGGAAGCCGTGTCCATACATCTGGAGGCTCACCAGGTGATGCGGTAATTGATCCACCGAGGTGGCAGAGAAACGGCTACGGGTTTTCAGCAGACCGAGGAAGTAGTTGCTATGGGTCAGCAGCCCATAGTTATGCACGCTGGGGTTGCCCTGGTAGGTGGCCACGGCGTTGGCGCCATGTCGCGCCTGGATATCGCCGAGGCGCTCGGCGACCAGGGCAAAGGCTTCCTCCCACTCGATGGCCTGCCACTCGCTACCTACGCGGCGCATGGGCTGGCGTAAACGGTCGGGGTCGTTCTGAATGTCCTGCAAGGCCACCGCTTTGGGGCAGATATGACCGCGGCTGAAACTGTCATGAGCATCGCCCTTGATCGAACGGATCTGGGTCGAACCGTCAGCCTGGGTTTCGGTTTCGATGGTCAAACCACAGATGGCTTCACACAGATGGCACGCACGGTGATGGAGGGTCTTGGTCATGGCCTAGCCTCATATTCTTGTTCAAGACGACTACTATGGTCGGTACGAACATGACTATGGAGACTGGAAGGGAAGTGCGCCAGCAGCGTTCGTCTCATGAATCAGCCGGCATCATGCCGACCGATTCAGGCGGAGAGCCGCAAGGCCCTCAGTAACGGCGATTCTTAGCGAATTGCGGTCACAGTGCCTTTGTTGCCGGTTACTTTGACGTGCACGGTTTTGTATACGAAGTAATCCTGAACTTTCACTTCGTAACGCGGGGCGACGATCACGTCGGCACCCGAAGCCGTGACTGCCTTGTAAGCAGCTGCGGATTTGGCGGAAGCCACCGGGTCGAGACCCAGAGCAAAACCACCTTCGCTACCACCGTAGGTAACGCCGTCGGCGAACTGGGTATCACCACCCAGCTTGAACACATTGAACAGGATGTTCACCGAAGACTCACCGGAGATGGATTCGCCCACTTTCACATCGGCCTTGAGGTTAGTCTCGACAGTGCCGTTCAACGGCACGGCAGGCTGACTAACGTTCTGGCTGGCGCAGCCAGTCAGCAGGGCGAAGGCAGAGATAGTGGCGATAGTTGCGATGCGTTTCATGCAAAACTCCTTTGCATAACATTCCATGGATACCCCATTGCGGGGGCAATGCATTTCCCGAAAAGGCGGGCGCATCCTAGAAGCCCTATCTAGAGCGGGCAAGCGAAGATGTCCGCTTTGTGACATCTCGCACAACGATTAAGGACAATCGCTTACACAGCCCCCTCGGGGCCGGGCAAACGGTCGATTTGCGCCTGCTCGTCGTTTGCTTATAAGATCGCGCCTTCCCCGTTTCGTCGCATTGTGCGGCTCCCAGCCGCAGGTTTCGCCATTCCCTCCGTTATATCCGGCCGGCAAACCTGCGCTCCGCTGTCAAAAGGTATGAACCATGAGCGCAAGACACTTTCTCTCGCTGAAGGACTGCACACCGCAAGAGCTGGTGAGTCTGATCCGCCGAGGCATCGAGCTGAAGGACTTGCGCAACCGCGGCTTGCTGTTCGAACCCCTGAAGAATCGCGTGCTGGGGATGATCTTCGAGAAAGCTTCGACCCGTACCCGCTTGTCGTTCGAAGCCGGGATGATCCAACTCGGCGGCCAGGCGATTTTTCTCTCGCCGCGCGACACTCAACTAGGCCGCGGCGAGCCGATCGGCGATGCTGCCATCGTCATGTCGCGCATGCTCGACGCGGTGATGATCCGCACCTTCGCCCACAGCACCTTGACCGAGTTCGCGGCCAACTCCCGGGTACCGGTGATCAACGGCCTATCCGACGATCTGCACCCCTGCCAGTTGCTCGCCGATATGCAGACCTTCCAGGAGCACCGCGGCAGCATCAAAGGCAAGACCGTAGCCTGGATCGGCGACGGCAACAATATGTGCAACTCTTATATAGAAGCCGCCGAGCAATTCGACTTTCAATTGCGCGTGGCTTGCCCCGAGGGCTATGAGCCGAACCGCGAATTTCTGGCACGGGCCGGCGACCGGGTGACTATCCTGCGCGACCCGCGCGAAGCCGTGGCCGGCGCGCACCTGGTGAGCACCGATGTCTGGGCGTCCATGGGCCAGGAAGAGGAAATCGCCGAACGCCATAAACTGTTCAAACCCTATCAGGTCACCCGCGCGCTGCTCGACGCCGCCGCCGAGGATGTTCTGTTCCTGCATTGCCTGCCCGCACACCGCGGCGAGGAAATCAGCGAAGACCTGCTCGACGACCCGCGCTCGGTGGCCTGGGATCAAGCGGAAAACCGCTTGCATGTGCAAAAAGCCTTGCTGGAATTCCTGGTCGAACCGGCGTATCACCACGCATGAGCGAACCGCTGCTGAACCTGCGCGACCTGAGCTGCGGTTATCACGAGCATAAGGTGGTGCAGAACCTCAACCTGCACCTGAATGCTGGCGATATCGGTTGCCTGCTCGGCCCCTCCGGCTGCGGCAAGACCACCACGCTGCGGGCGATCGCCGGCTTCGAGCAAATCATCGAAGGCGAAATCCAGCTGGCCGGCGAGGTGATCTCCCGCGCGGGCTTCACCCTCGCCCCGGAGAAGCGCCGGATCGGCATGGTGTTCCAGGACTACGCCCTGTTCCCGCACCTGACGGTGGCCGAGAACGTCGGCTTCGGTATTCGCAAGCAGGCCAATTGCGAGCGCACCACACAGGAATTGCTCGAGCTGGTCAAACTGGCTCATCTGGGCAAACGCTACCCGCATGAACTGTCCGGCGGCCAGCAACAGCGCGTCGCCCTCGCCCGCGCCCTGGCTCCCGAACCACGCCTGCTGTTGCTCGACGAGCCGTTCTCCAATCTCGATGGCGAATTGCGCAGACGCCTGAGCCACGAGGTCCGCGACATTCTCAAGAGCCGCGGAACCAGCGCCATCCTGGTCACCCACGACCAGGAAGAAGCCTTCGCCGTCAGCGATCATGTCGGCGTATTCAAACAGGGCAAACTGGAGCAGTGGGACACGCCCTACAACCTCTACCATGAACCGCTGACGCCCTTCGTCGCCAGCTTTATCGGCCAGGGCTATTTCATTCGCGGTCAGTTGCTCACCCCCGATGCGGTGCAAACCGAGCTGGGCGTGATTCGCGGCAACCGCGCCTATATCTGGCCGGTCGGCAGCGCCGTGGATGTGCTGCTGCGTCCCGACGATATCGTCTATGCGCCGGACAGCCCGCAAAAAGCGCTGATCGTCGGCAAGACCTTTCTCGGCGCCGCCACGCTCTACCGGCTGCAACTGGCGACCGGCAGCCAGCTGGAATCGATCTTCCCCAGTCATGCCGACCACCTGCCCGGCGATGAAGTCGGCATCCGCGTCGCCGCCGACCACCTGGTGGTCTTCCCCGCCCCCGGCAGCATCGCCGCCCAGGTCAACCTGGGCGACTCCGGCGTGCGCCGCTACAGCAGCGATAGCTAGCGGCCCAGGTCACCAGCAAAGCGCGCTCCCGTAGATCCTATGTTTCTATGCAAGTCCCGAATTGCCCCATCCGCAGGGGGCCGACCCGGGGCGAGCTTTTGCCTATACCCTTTAGGCCAGCCCTTCGGGCTGCATTCGCCGCTAGGGTGCGCCTAAAATCCGTAGGTTGGGTTAGCGGCGCTGCACAGGGCGCACAAACACCACCGCTGCCGAGCGCCGCGTAACCCAACAAGACCTCTATGCGGTGTCGTTCCGGCATACGCTCTGTTGGGTTACGCGGCGGCCAACGACGATGTCGCCGCTTAAACCGCAATAATCGCCGCTGACCCGCCCTACGGGCTTATTCGCCGCGAGGGCGCGCCTCCTACAGAATTGCGCGGCCTTCCTGTAGCCCTAATGCAATCCGGGAAGCCCTGGCCCACCAACTGCTATCAAGCCTCAGGCAAGTACAACCGGCCGCTGGCCACCAGCACCGCCTGACCTGCGATCTTCACCCGCTCGCCCTCCAGCCGGCACAGCAACTCGCCGCCGCGAGCCGAACATTGAAACGCGCTCAATTCGGTCTTGCCCAGACGTTCGGCCCAGTAAGGCACCAGCATGCAATGGGTCGAACCGGTGACCGGATCCTCGTCGATGCCGATGAAGGGGGCGAAGTAGCGCGAAACGAAATCGTGACGCTCGCCCGGCGCGCTGATCAGCACGCCCAGGCCGGGCAACTCGGCGAGCGCGGGTAGATTCGGCTGAAAATCGCGCACGGCGGCTTCGCTCGGCAATACCACCAACAGCTCCTGAATGCCCTGCTCGCCATAGAACGCCCATACCTCCCGGGGCTGTGTGCCCAAGGCACGCTCCACCGTACCTTGCGAGTCCCAGCGCTCGATGGGCCGTACGGGAAAATCCAATACCAGCCGCGCGCCCTCGCGAGTCACCCGTAACGCACCCGACTGGCAGATGAAATCGAGCGCCGTACCGGGCTCGCCGTATTGCTCGAACAACACCAGCGCACTGGCCAGGGTGGCATGGCCGCACAGCGGTACTTCGGCGTTCGGGGTAAACCAGCGGATATGCCAACGCGCGCCCTCCTTCACGACGAAAGCGGTTTCCGCCAGATTGTGCTCGGCGGCGATCTGCTGCATCAGCGCCGGGCTGAGCCAGCTGTCGAGGCGATAAACCATGGCCGGGTTACCGGAAAAAGGTCGACTGGCAAAAGCATCGACTTGATGGAACTCGAGATACATCGGTAAAGCTCCTGATCCTTGGTCGGCAAAAGATGCCGCATAGGCGGCTGCAACGACCGCCACAGCGGCCGGCAATTATGCCGGTACAGCTGCACTGTCTGAAGGCGCGGCGAACGAGCACGGTGCAGGAAAATCGGTAAAAAAACCGCGAATGCCGACCTAACCGGCGTAAATCAGGTGTTTACGGCCTCTGGCACGGCTTCTGCTAAGACGATCCCCGGTCAGCACAACGGCGTGTCTGCCACATATCCGACAACGACGTCATGGCACCCCCTCTCTTTTGGAGAAGCGGGCGCCGTGACGTTTTTTTTTGCGTTTTTGGCCTAATTAGGAAGACCGCTATGCGCATGATGAAACTGTCCCTGCTGTCGCTGGCCGTTGCCAGCAGCACGCTCAGCCACGCCGTTGTCGCCGAGGAGGCGTTGAGCAATCTGTTTACCCAGGGCAAACCGCTGCTCGATGTACGTTACCGCTATGAGCATGTCGATCAGGACAATGCTCTGAACAACGCCAATGCCCAGACCGTGCGTACCCGCATCGGCTTCCAGAGCGGTAAATGGTACGGCCTGTCGGCGCTGATCGAAGCCGACAACGTCAGCCGCATCGGCGATGCCAGCTACAACAGCTTCCGCAATGGTCAGACCGATTATTCAGTGGTTGCCGACCCGGACGGCAGCGAAATCAACCAGGCGCTGCTGCGCTACGACCACAAATACGGTAGCGCCGTACTCGGTCGCCAGCGCATCAACCTGGATAACCAGCGCTTCGTCGGCGGTGTGGCTTGGCGGCAGAACGAGCAGACCTACGACGGCGTGCTCGGCCAGTTGAAACCGCTGGCTGGCCTGACCCTGAGCTACGCCTATATCGACAATATCAACAGCATCTTCGGCCCCGGCAACGGCCGCTTCGACACCGCCGCCAACCAGGCCAACATCGAAGGTCACAGCCACCTGCTGAACGTCCAGTA
>CBIHQF010000181.1:0-7297 GCA_966211665.1 uncultured Pseudomonas sp.
CATCGGGTGCAGCAGGTCGAGCATCTTGGTGATGGCGTACGGGCGCAGGTCGAAGTGCTCGCGAACCAGGGCGACGATCTTGTCGTCGGCGATCTTGCCGCTGCCGAAGGTGTTGATCGAGATCGAGGTCGGTTGAGCCACGCCGATGGCGTAGGACACCTGGATCTCGCAGCGCTCGGCCAGACCCGCAGCGACTATGTTCTTGGCCACGTAACGACCGGCGTAAGCCGCCGAGCGATCGACCTTGGACGGGTCCTTGCCGGAGAAGGCGCCGCCGCCATGACGGGCCATGCCGCCGTAGGAGTCGACGATGATCTTGCGTCCGGTCAGGCCGCAGTCGCCCACCGGGCCGCCGATCACGAAGTTGCCGGTCGGGTTGATGTGGAACTGGGTGCCCTTGTGCAGCAGCTCGGCCGGCAGCACGTGCTTGACGATCAGCTCCATCACGCCTTCGCGCAGGTCTGCGTATTTGACCTCGGGGTTGTGCTGGGTGGACAGCACCACGGCGTCGATGCCGACCACCTTGCCGTTTTCGTAGCGGCAGGTGACCTGGGATTTCGCATCCGGGCGCAACCACGGCAGCAGGCCGGATTTGCGTGCTTCGGCCTGGCGCTCGACCAGGCGATGGGAGAAGCAGATCGGCGCGGGCATCAGCACGTCGGTTTCGTTGCTGGCGTAGCCGAACATCAGGCCCTGGTCGCCGGCGCCCTGGTCTTCCGGCTTGGCGCGGTCGACACCCTGGTTGATGTCCGGGGACTGCTTGCCGATGATATTGATGATGCCGCAGGTGGCGCCGTCGAAGCCGACTTCGGAGCTGTTGTAGCCGATGTCGATGATGACCTTGCGCACCAGTTCTTCCAGATCGACCCAGGCCGAGGTGGTGACTTCGCCGGCAACGATCGCCACCCCGGTCTTGACCAGGGTTTCGCAGGCCACGCGGGCGTGTTTGTCCTGGGCGATGATGGCGTCGAGCACCGCATCGGAAATCTGGTCGGCGATCTTGTCCGGATGGCCTTCGGAGACGGACTCGGAGGTAAAGAGAGAGTATTCGCTCATCTAGCGGTTTTCCTATTGTTTACCGGTGACTGGGGCCCACAGGCCTGTGTTTTCTTGGGGTTTGGCGAAGTGCCGAACCTGAATTTGAAAGCCGTTACGTAAACCGACATACAGGCTCTCGCCGGGCAGCAGCCCGGCGGCCGCGGCCCAGCGGGCCAGGTCGTCCTGTTCGAAACCCAGCCACAGGTCGCCACAGGCTTCGCGGGCCCAGCTCTGGTTGTGGCTGCACAACTCGGTGATCAGCAGGCTACCGCCGGGGCGGATGCGTTGGGCCAGGTGCTTCAGCGCCTCGGCGGGGGCGGCGAAATGGTGCAGCACCATATTCAGCACCAGGCAGTCGCTGGCGGGGTAGTCGTCGACCAAGGCATCGGCCAGTTGCAAGGCAACGTTAGCCAGCCCCTCCTGGTCGCAACGCAAACGCGCCAGTTCGAGCATCGCCGGGCTGTTGTCCAGGGCTGTCACCTGATCGAAGCGGCGCGCCAGTTCGGGCAGGAAACCGCCGTCGCCGGGGCCGACTTCCAGGGCCGTGGCGCCCGTCGCGAAATCCAGCGAGTCGAGCAGGGCCAACGCGCTGTCGCGGTATTGCGGCAAGCCGGCGATCAAGTCCTGCTGGGCCTGAAAGCTGGCCGCCATGCGCGCGAAGAAATCCTGGCTGGCCGCCGCACGCTGGCCGTGCACCTCGGCGATGCGCCGCTGCACGTCCTCGGGTAGCCGCAGTTCGTCGACCTCGCCAAGCAGCGCCGCATGCAGCGCGCCGCCGAGCAGGTCGCCTTGGGCCAGGGCGCGCCTATAGAAAATCGCATTGCCCTCACGGCGCGTGGCCACCAATCCGGCCTGGGCCAATACTTTGAGGTGGTGACTCATGCCCGACTGGCCGATGGCGAAGATCTGCGCCAACTCCAGCACGCCGAAGGAGTCGTTGCTCAGCGCGCGCAGCACGTTCAGGCGTAGCGGATCGCCGCCGGCCTTGCACAGGGCGGCCAGTTCGTCGGCTGCATCGAAACGTAATTGGGGCACGCGCATATTCATAGGCTGGGCAGTCTAGACGGTCATTTTTCATCCAGCAACCTCAATATCAAAAAGTTTTGATATTGGCGGCGGGCCCGCCAGCGGCGAGCGGCAAGCCACAAGCTGTAAGTAAAAGCAAAAAGCTTGACGGTGTCTGGGCGAGCGTCGCCCGATTCGCTTGCAGCTTTTATCCATCTGTCATTGCCCCCGCCGGCTCAGTGGGCGAAAATGGCCGCCTTTTTCTGCCCCCTTCGTCTTAGAAGCAGCCCCCGTAGGAGATTCAGTAATGCCCAGCCGTCGTGAGCGAGCCAATGCCATTCGTGCCCTGAGCATGGATGCCGTGCAGAAAGCCAACAGCGGCCATCCGGGTGCCCCGATGGGCATGGCGGACATCGCTGAAGTGCTGTGGCGCGATTACCTCAAGCACAACCCGAGCAACCCGAGCTTCGCCGACCGCGACCGCTTCGTGCTGTCCAACGGTCACGGCTCGATGCTGATCTACTCGTTGCTGCACCTGACCGGCTATGACCTGGGCATCGAAGACCTCAAGCAGTTCCGCCAATTGCACAGCCGCACCCCGGGTCACCCGGAATACGGCTATACCCCGGGCGTGGAAACCACCACCGGCCCGCTCGGCCAGGGCGTCGCCAACGCCGTGGGCTTCGCCATCGCCGAGAAGGTGCTGGGCGCGCAGTTCAACCGCGAAGGCCATAACATCGTCGATCACTTCACCTACGTGTTCCTCGGCGACGGCTGCATGATGGAAGGCATCAGCCACGAAGTCTGCTCGCTGGCCGGTACCCTGGGCCTCGGCAAGCTGATCGCCTTCTACGACGACAACGGCATCTCCATCGACGGCGAGGTCGAGGGCTGGTTCACCGACGACACGCCGAAGCGCTTCGAAGCCTACGGCTGGCAGGTTATCCGCAACGTCGACGGCCACGACGCCGACGAAATCAAGATGGCCATCGACACCGCGCGCAAGAGCGAGCAGCCGACCCTGATCTGCTGCAAGACCACCATCGGCTTCGGCTCGCCGAACAAGCAGGGCAAGGAAGAGTGCCACGGTGCACCGCTGGGTAACGACGAAATCGCCCTGACCCGCGCCGCCCTGGGCTGGAATCACGGCCCCTTCGAAATTCCCGCGGATATCTACGCCGAGTGGGACGCCAAGGAAGCCGGCGCCGCGGCCGAAGCCGAGTGGAACGAGCGCTTCGCCGCTTACGCCGCCGCCTACCCGGAGCTGGCCTCCGAATTCAAGCGGCGCATCGCCGGCGAGCTGCCGGTCGATTTCGCCGAGAAGGCCGCGGCCTATATCCGTGAAGTCGCCGAGAAGGGCGAAACCATCGCCAGCCGTAAGGCCAGCCAGAACGCGTTGAACGCCTTCGGTCCGCTGCTGCCGGAATTCCTCGGCGGCTCGGCTGACCTCGCCGGTTCCAACCTGACCCTGTGGAAAGGCTGCAAGGGCGTGTCGGCGCTGGACGCGTCCGGCAACTACATGTTCTACGGCGTGCGCGAATTCGGCATGAGCGCGATCATGAACGGCGTCGCCCTGCACGGCGGCTTTGTGCCTTATGGCGCAACCTTCCTGATCTTTATGGAATACGCGCGCAATGCTGTGCGTATGTCGGCGCTGATGAAAAAGCGCGTGCTCTATGTGTTCACCCACGATTCCATTGGCCTGGGCGAAGACGGCCCGACCCACCAGCCGATCGAGCAGTTGGCCAGCCTGCGCGGCACGCCTAACCTGGACACCTGGCGCCCTTGCGATGCCGTGGAATCGGCGGTGGCCTGGAAATACGCGATCGAGCGCAACGACGGCCCGAGCGCGCTGGTCTTCAGCCGGCAGAACCTGCCGCACCAGACGCGCTCCGCCCAGCAACTGGGCGATATCGCCCGCGGCGGCTATGTGCTGAAGGACTGCGCCGACGAGCCGGAACTGATCCTGATCGCCACCGGTTCGGAAGTCGGCCTGGCGGTTGCCGCCTACGAGAAACTCAGCGAGCAGGGCCGCCAGGTGCGCGTGGTGTCGATGCCGTCGACCAGCGTGTTCGATCAGCAGGATGCCGGCTACAAGCAATCGGTGCTGCCGGTGCAGGTCGGTGCGCGCATCGCCATCGAGGCATCCCATGTGGACTACTGGTACAAATACGTCGGCCTCGAGGGTCGGATCATCGGCATGACCAGCTTCGGCGAATCGGCCCCGGCGCCGGCGCTGTTCGAGCACTTCGGCTTCACCGTCGATAACCTGCTGGAAACCGCCGCCGAACTCTTGGAGGGCTAAAGCCAGCGGCAAGCCTCAAGCCTCAAGCGGCAAGCAAGAGTTACTTTTGCCACCGCCTAGGCTTGCAGCTTGCAGCTTGTAGCTTGCAGCTATGAGTCGTCCCTATCGAATCGCCCTCAACGGCTACGGCCGTATCGGTCGCTGCGTGCTGCGCGCGTTGCATGAGCGTGGCGCCGACGCCGGCCTCGAGATAGTCGCGCTGAACGATCTGGCCGATCAGGCCAGCATCGAGTACCTGACCCGCTTCGATTCCACCCACGGGCGCTTTCCCGGCGAGGTGCGGGTCGAGGGCGACTGCCTGCATATCAATGGCGATTGCGTGAAGGTGCTGCGCCAGCCCACGCCGGAAGCTATCGACTGGGCGGCGCTGAACATCGACCTGTTGCTCGAGTGCTCCGGCGCCTATCACACCCGCGCCGATGCGCAGCGTTTCATCCAGGCCGGGGCGCCGCGGGTGCTGTTCTCTCAGCCGATGGCCAGCGAGGCGGATGTCGACGCCACCGTGGTCTTCGGGGTCAATCAGGGCTGCCTGAGCGGCGCGGAAACGCTGGTGTCCAACGCCTCCTGTACGACCAATTGCGGCGTGCCCTTGCTCAAGTTGCTCAACGAGGCGGTTGGCCTGGAGTACGTCTCCATCACCACCATTCACTCGGCGATGAACGACCAGCCGGTGATCGACGCCTACCACCACGAGGACCTGCGTCGCACGCGCTCGGCGTTCCAATCGGTGATTCCCGTTTCGACGGGGCTCGCACGGGGTATCGAACGTCTGCTCCCGGAACTAAGCGGGCGGATTCAGGCCAAAGCCATTCGGGTGCCGACGGTGAACGTCTCCTGCCTGGACATAACGCTGCAAACCGCCCGCGACACCAGCGCCGAGGAAATCAATCGGCTATTGCGCGAGGCCGCCGCAAGCGGTCCGTTACGGGGCTTGCTGGCCTACACCGAGCTACCCCACGCCAGTTGCGACTTCAATCACGACCCCCATTCGGCGATCGTCGATGGCAGCCAGACCCGGGTGTCCGGTCCACGCCTGGTCAACCTGCTGGCCTGGTTCGACAACGAATGGGGTTTTGCCAATCGCATGCTCGACGTCGCCGAACACTTCCTTGCCGCATCCATTAACTCCGTACCACCAGCCCCTTGAAGGACTGATTCCATGACCGTTCTGAAGATGACCGACCTCGACCTCAATGGTAAGCGCGTGCTGATTCGCGAAGACCTCAACGTGCCGGTGAAAGACGGTGTGGTGAAGAGCGACGCGCGCATCCTCGCTTCCCTGCCGACCATCAAGCTGGCGCTGGAGAAGGGCGCGGCGGTGATGGTCTGCTCGCACCTGGGGCGCCCGACCGAGGGCCAGTACAGCGAGGAAGACAGCCTCAAGCCGGTCGCCGATTACCTGTCCAAGGCCCTGGGGCGCGAAGTGCCGTTGCTCAAGGACTACCTCGGCGGCGTCACGGTCGAGCCTGGCCAGCTGGTGCTGCTGGAGAACGTGCGCTTCAACGACGGCGAGAAGAAAAACAGCGACGCACTGGCCCAGCAATACGCGGCGCTGTGCGATGTGTTCGTCATGGACGCCTTCGGCACCGCCCACCGCGCCCAGGGTTCCACCCATGGCGTGGCCAAGTTCGCCAAGGTCGCCTGCGCCGGCCCGCTGCTGGCGGCCGAGCTGGAGGCGCTGGGTAAAGCCCTGGGCAATCCGGCCAAGCCGATGGCGGCTATCGTCGCCGGCTCCAAGGTGTCGACCAAGCTCGATGTGCTCAACAGCCTCAGCCAAATCTGCGATCAACTGATCGTCGGCGGCGGCATCGCCAATACCTTCCTCGCCGCGGCCGGCTTCCCGGTCGGCAAGTCGCTGTACGAGGCCGACCTGATCGACACCGCCAAAGCCATCGCGGCCAAGGTCAGCGTGCCGCTGCCGGTGGACGTGGTTGTGGCCAAGGAATTTGCCGAAAGCGCCGCCGCCACCGTCAAACTGGTGGCCGACGTGGCCGCGGACGACATGATCCTCGACATCGGCCCGCAGACCGCGGCGCAGTTCGCCGAGCTGCTGAAGTCCTCGAAGACCATTCTGTGGAACGGTCCGGTCGGAGTGTTCGAGTTCGACCAGTTCGGCAACGGCACCAAGGTGCTGGCCGAAGCCATCGCCGAAAGCCCGGCGTTCTCCATCGCCGGCGGCGGCGACACCCTGGCGGCCATCGACAAATACGGCGTGGCCGAGCGCATCGGCTACATCTCCACCGGCGGCGGCGCTTTCCTCGAATTCGTCGAAGGCAAGGTGCTGCCGGCGGTCGAAGTGCTGGAGCAATGCGCCAAGCAATAAACAATAAATGAGAAGAAGCGCCGGGCATAAAACCTTGGCGCCGACCGTGGGTCAGTAATTCAACTGGGCCTGAAGCGAGGGCAACCGATGCACAAGGCGACGATGGTCATCGCGCTGTTAATGCTCGCCGGCTGTGCCGGTCGCGAGGCGCCGGCCCCATGGATGCACTGGGTCTGCGACAGCGGCGCCGAAGTGTTCTGGCGTTTCGCCGACGACGACCGCGAGCAGGCCGAGGTGCGCTTGGCGGGCGATCAGGAGATTCACTGGTTGCAGCAGGAGCCCGCCGGTTCCGGCGCGCTGTACAGTGATGGCCGGCTATCCTTGCATGTCAGGGGTGAGGAAGGGCTGGTCTACTGGACGGCCAACGACGATTTGATCGGGCGCGGTTGCAAGGCGCCCTGATTCGGTGACCGGCTTATGCCCGGTTACTCTCCCGGATTGCATCCGGGCTACATACAGACCCCCTTCGCGGGGTGGTGGGTGGGCCGAATGGCTTGCCCGAATATTTGATTAGGGTCCGTCCTTGCGGCAGGCTTGCACGATTAACGACCCTTGTTGGGAGACAGGAAAACCATGGCACTTATCAGCATGCGCCAGATGCTCGACCACGCCGCCGAATACGGCTA
>CBIHQF010000182.1:0-7295 GCA_966211665.1 uncultured Pseudomonas sp.
TGCTGGCCAAGTTGTCCATCCTGTCGCGGCAAAAAATCGGTTTGCTACCCACTGTGGTCACCACCCACGAGGACATCACCCGCCTGCTGCAATCCATGGGCTTCGACCAGGTATTCAATATCGTCGACACCCCGGTTCCCTGTCCCGAGTGCCTGGATGACCTGCCATCGCAGGATCAAACCGAAGAAGTGGTGCGCGCCAAGGTGTTGGAAGCCCATCGCATTCTGATGGGCTTGAACGAATCCAACCGCGAAGCCTTCCATGACCTGGTCAATGCGCTAGAACACCGCTAACTCTCGATACGAATACCGAAACGGGGCACCAATCGACGATTGGCGCCCCGTTTTGCATGCTGTTGTTCGTACGAGGGCGATGGCGCTGAAGCCTTCCGCCGTATGGCCTGTCAGGCGAGTTCGGCCAGCAGCTTCTCCAGCTTTTCCTGATCGCGGGCGAATTGGCGAATGCCTTCGGCGAGTTTTTCGGTCGCCATGGCGTCCTCGTTGAGCGCCCAGCGGAACTGGCTTTCGTTCAACGTCTGCTTGGCTTCTGCAGCCTGTCCCGGGCTCAGTTTGCGCTCCAGCGGGCCCGCGTCGTCGGCCAATTGCTGCAACAGCTCCGGGCTGATGGTCAGACGGTCGCAGCCGGCCAGTTGCTCGATCTGGCCGACGTTGCGAAAGCTCGCGCCCATCACCACGGTCTGATAGGCGTTGGCCTTGTAATAGTTGTAGATGCGCGTCACCGACTGCACGCCCGGGTCTTCCGCGCCGACGAAATCGTGGCCGGCGGCCTTTTTGTACCAATCGTAGATACGGCCAACGAACGGCGAGATGAGGAACGCGCCCGCATCGGCGCAGGCCTGGGCCTGGGCAAAGGAAAACAGCAGCGTAAGGTTGGTCTGAATCCCGCGCTTTTCCAACTGCTCGGCGGCGCGAATGCCTTCCCAGGTCGAAGCGATTTTGATCAGCACGCGCTCGCGGCCGATGCCGGCCTGGTCGTACAAGCTGATCAGTCGTTCGGCGCGGGCCAGGGTCGCTTGCGTATCGAAGGACAAGCGCGCATCCACCTCGGTGGAAATACGTCCGGGAATGATTTTGAGGATTTCCTGACCGACCGCCACGGCGAAGTGATCGCAAGCCAGATGCAGGTCCCCCTGGCCCGCGCCCATGGCGCTTCGCAGCAGCTCACCGTAGCGTGGCATGGCGGCGGCTTTGAGCAGCAGGGACGGGTTGGTGGTGGCATCGACCGGCTGCAGATGGCCAATGGCGTCGAGGTCGCCGGTGTCGGCAACCACTGTGGTGAACTGTTTGAGTTGGTCCAGCTTGGAGGTCATGACATCGCCTTGTCGTTGCGGATGGCCTGACATTACCCGAGGCGCTGGGTCCGCTCAACTGCTGGCCGCGTGCCCGGCTGCCGCAACGGTGCGGCTAGCGACCCTCCAGCAACTGCGCCGCTTGATCGAACAGCGCCAGCGGCGCGTCGGTCTTATGAATATCCACCGAGAGCAATTGGCGGAAGCGCCGCGCACCGTTGAAGCCCTGGCCGAGGCCGAGCATATGGCGGGTGATGTGGTGCATGCTGCCGCCTTCGGCCAAGTGATCGGCGATATAGCCGCGCATCGACTGCATGGCCTCCAGGCGGCTCAGCGCCGGGGGCGTGGCGCCGAATAGCTGCCGGTCCACCTGCGCCAGCAGATAGGGGTTGTGATAGGCCTCGCGACCCAGCATCACCCCGTCGAAGGTGTGCAGGTGCTCGTGGCATTCTTCCAGGGTCTTGATTCCGCCGTTGAGGACGATCTCCAGATCGGGGAAGTCGCGCTTGAGCTGCGCCGCCACCTCGTAGCGCAGCGGCGGCACTTCACGGTTTTCCTTCGGTGACAGCCCTTCGAGAATGGCGATGCGCGCATGCACGGTAAAACTCCGGCAACCGGCGTCGCGCACTGTACCGACGAAATCGCACAGCTCGGCGTAGCTGTCGCGGCCATTGATACCGATGCGGTGCTTGACCGTCACCGGAATCGCCACCGCATCGCCCATCGCCTTGATGCAATCGGCGACCAACTGCGGATGGCCCATCAAACAGGCGCCGATCATATTGTTCTGCACCCGGTCGCTGGGGCAGCCGACGTTCAGATTGACCTCGTCGTAACCCGCGTCCTCGGCCATCTTGGCGCAGGCCGCCAAGTCGCCCGGCACGCTGCCGCCCAGCTGCAACGCCAAGGGGTATTCCGCTTCGCTATGGCGCAAAAAACGCGCGCTATCGCCATGCAGCAGCGCACCGGTGGTGACCATTTCGGTATAGAGCAGGGCGTGCTTCGACAGCTGACGCAGAAAGAAACGGCAATGCCTATCCGTCCAATCCATCATCGGCGCGACGGAGAAACGTCTGCTTATAACCTGTTGATTCGTATACTTTTCTGACAAGACAAAAATCCAAAAAGAAGGGCGCTGCTCGATGAGGTGGTGCATGTGAGATGCACAGGAGCGGCATTATACAGGTGCGTCGGGTTAGGCGACGAAGGCTCGCGATGATGCGCTAAGGGTTCAGTGCCGCATGGTTTTAAAGGAAACAAGATTTCCTGTTTTGCCTTCTCTTCGGCTCAATGAAGAACTCTCAGAGGCGAGGCTGCGCTCTACAAGTGGTGGGTAAACCCCGGCGTGGTGCCGAGGCTTTGGTTTGTGTCGTCAGGCGATGGCCGCAAACCGATCGATATGGGGCTGCTCACGGTGTCGAGCCTGCCAGAGATCGTAGTCGGCCTGTACGCCTAGCCAGGTGCGCGCAGTACCGATGCCGGCCAACTCCAGACGGACGGCCAGATCAGGACTGATAGGCGCGTGGCCATGCAGGATGCGAGACAGGGTTTCACGGGCGAAGCCCAGCCTACGTGCCAGTTCAGCAATGCTGATATCCAGTTCGGGGAGCACATCCTCGAGTAGGGTTTCGCCAGGATGTGGCGGGTTGTGCATGACCATGGAATGCCCTCCTGATCAGTGGTAGTCAAGGTAGTCGACGAGCTTTATATCGCTGCCGTCGAAACAGAAGATCACACGCCAGTTGCCACTGACGGTTAGCAGGCCGTTGAAAAACGTAGGCGAGGCAGGCGAGACAAGGCAAAAATGGCCGAAAAGGCGGAGTTTACTGCTGTAAATGAGCACTTTGAGGCCGTTTTTAACGCCGTCTCGGCCACGTAGGTAGTTTTTCAACAGCCTGTTAGCGACCAGTATCCAGCAAGTTCACCCCTCAGGGGATGGAGCCGCCAACCGGGAATATCAAGGTCAGCAGGAGCCGCGGCCCGATCCATAAAGCTCAGCATGCGCTTGAGGCGTTTTGCATGATCGGCACAAATGCCCTTGGTCGATTCCGTTTCGTAGAACAGGCGCAAGCCTTTGTGCTGGAAGCTAATGATCATGGGTGGAGTGTGATGCATCGCATCACGGCATGCAAGCGAGTGCTAAGAAGTTATGCGAGCCATTTCCACTTCGTTCTGTACTTGCCTTGCTACGCCGGTCGTAGACATGGAGCCTTCTATTGTTGAAGTTATCTCTGCTAAAGGTTTTAGTGCCAAGCTGATTATTCTTAGAAATTTGCTTGTACTGGCGGCCTATGGCCGGGCTTTATCCGTCTACACCGCCGACTGCTTGAGCCGCCCCCGATACAGCAGGCGTTTGACCAGCAGGGCGGTCAGGGGGAAGGTCAGGGTGTAGAGCAGACAGACCATGGCTGGCTGGTCCAGTACGAGCCAGTAGGCCAGGGCCACGCCTATGCCGGAGTCGAGTTGGTCGCCCAGCAGCACCCAGGGCGAGGGGGTGGTTCCGGGGGCGATGCCGAGGCGGCGTTTGAGCCAGGAGTTGGGCAGTTCGGCCAGCACATAGGCGAGGCCGGCGATCAGGCCGACCCACCAGAGCGGTTGGGTGAAGACCGCCTGTTCGCCGAGCCAGCGTTCGCTCGGCCACAGCAACAGGGCGCCGAAGGCGGTGAGCAGCGGCATCAGCAGCATGCCGCGCCAGGTTTTGTTGGCGCCGAACAGGCCGGTATGGATGGGCACACGCAGGGCCGGCAGCAGGTTGCGGGTCACCGCCAGCATATGCAGAACGCCGCCGATGACTATCGGCACTTGCAGATACAGGGCGATCAACAGGGCGTTACGCAACGCCGCTCTCCAGCAACCATTGCAGCGCTGCCAGCAGTACGAAGCCGCCGAGGGTCAGGGTGAGGATGGAGCCGAGGCGCTTGAATTTGAAGAAGGGCCGGCGCAGCAACATGGCATTGCCGAACGCGACTATGGCCACGGCGAGCAGGGCGTGCAGCCACAGCGGCGGCAGCCAGAGCACCAGCAGCTGGTAGGCGCCGAGTCCGAACAGGCTCCAGAACACCGGCATGCCCAGATAGGCCAGTTCATTGCCTTCGCGGATATTGCCGATGTCGTTGAACACCGCCAGGCGGGTGCAGCCGCAGCCGATCAACAGCAGCAGGAACAGCCCCCAGGCGCCGTCGAAACCCTGCAGATAGAGGATCAAGGCCGGTGCCACCAGGTAGATCAGCATGTCCATGAAGCCATCGAGGTAACGGCCGAACGGGCGCTCGATCTTCAGCCGGCGGGCGACCATGCCGTCCAGGGCATCGCCGAGCATGACCAGGAACAGCCAGGCGCTGGCCAGCGGGTACAAGCCATGCAGGGCGCTGAGGATGGCCAGGGCGGAGGTCAGCAGGCCGGTCAGGGTCAGCATGTCCGCGGGGTTCAGACGGATGATGTAGCGCGATGGCGGGTCGAGGGGTTTCATGGCGTGAGCTCCTTGAGGGGCAGACGACCCTTGCGTAAGGCTTCGCGCAGGGCCGGACGGTCGATCTTGCTGTTGTGCCGGCCATCCACCGGTATGCGTTCGATCTGGGCCAGGCGTGCCCGGGTAAAGCCGAAGCGCGCCAACAGCGCGTTCAACCCGGCGGGTGGTTGGCCTTCGATGACCAGCACCAGGTCGTCCGGGTGCTGCTCGTCGCGGCTGATCAGGGCGCTACGGCGTACGCCGGGCATGGCGTCGAGGGCTTTTTCCAGGGGAAAGGCGTAATGCGGCTGGCCGTCCGCGGCCACGGCGTCCTTGAGCCGGCCGCTGAGCCAGAGCCGGCCCTGGTCGTCGAAGGCGCCGACATCGCCGGTACGGTGCCAGACCAGGCCGTCGCCACGGGGGATCTTGTTGGCGGCGGTCGCCTCGGGGTTGTCGACGTAGGCTTTGAGCACATGGGGCCCGGCCACCAGGATCTCGCCCAGTTGCCCGGGCGCGAGCCGGGCTCGCAGCACCGAGGCTTCGTCGTCGAGGGGCTGCTGCGGATCGACGATGCACACCTCGGCCATCGGCGCCGGCCGGCCTACCAGATGCCCCGGTTGCAGGTGCCAATCGCGCAGCAGTTCGGCCATCTCCACCTCGGCGATCGGCTCGGCCTCGGTCGAACCGTAGACCACCAGAGCTTTGGCATTGGGAAACACCGCCAGGCAATCGCGCAGCAGTGGCTCGGTCAGGGTCGAGCCGCCGACGACCACCGAGCGCACGCGGGGATACTGCAAGCCGCATTCCCGGGCGTGGCTCACCAGGCGCTGCAGGTAGGCCGGAGCGCCGATCAGACGGGTGATGCCTTCCAGTTGGATCTGCCGCAGCACCGTCGTCGGCTGCACCTGACCGGGCGCGGCCAGGTCGGTGGCCGGCAGCACGGTGCTGATGCCGCAGCACAGGTTGTGCAGCACCAACACCGGCAAACACGGCAGGTCGATGTCGTCGTCCTGATCCGGCCAATATTCGCGGATGGCCAAGTGCTGGGCGATAAGGCTGGCATGGGTGCGGTCGGCGCCCTTGGGCAGGCCGGTGCTGCCGGAGGTGAAGCTGATCAGGCCGTGGCTGTCGGCATCCACCGGCTCGCAACGAAAACCCTGGGCCGTGGGCTGGCAGTCGCAGGGCAGGGCGCGTACGCCCAGGCAGGCGCCGTCCAGGCCCAGGCGATCGAGGCGCCAGAGGCTGGGCAACAACCACCAGCGCTTGATCAGCTGTCGTTCGCCGAGCAGGGCCTGGGCCTTACTCATACGGATCGAGGCGAGCAGCCGTGTACGGCTCATACCGCGGTCGAGCAACACGGGCACCATGGCCAGCCCCAGCAGGGCGAGGATCGCCGCATAGAGATTCAGGTTCGGCTGGGCGATCAGCAGCACCCGCTCGCCGCGGCGCATTCCGGCTTGCAACAGACCTCGTTGCAGCTGGGCGGCGCGGGCCAGCAGCTCGGCGTAACTCAGCTGGTCGGCACTGCGATAGCCATCTTGCGCGCGCGGCACGCGCAGAGCCAGGCGCTGGGGATGGCGGCGAGCGGCGGCGACTATGGCGTTGCAGAAATTGCCGTTGCTCATGCTGCGCCCCGATACAGGCCGTAATAGTGCATGTCGCTGCCTCCATGGCGCAGGGCAAGCGGCCGGGAGTTGTTGTCCTCGCGGATCATGGCGCCGACGATCTGTTGGTAATGGGCTTCGGCGCGCAGGGCCAGCTCGCAGCCCATGGCGCTGAACAGGCCATGCTCGCGAAAGTCCGGATGTACGCCGACGGTCTTGGCCAACAAGCGGCGTGGCAGGGGCAGCAGCTCGAAGTGTTCGGCCTGCTTCAGGCTCGAGACCGGTAGCCGCTGGGGATTGCCCTGGCACAGCAGCGGACTGTAATCCGCATAGCTCAGAAAGAACCCGGCGATACGCCCGTCGTTGGCCCGGGCCAGCACCGAGGTATGGGGGCACAGGCGGTCGGCCAGCATCTGCCCGCAGTGGCGTTCGAAGGCCGCGCGGGATAAGGGTGTGTAGGCGAAATTGGTGCCGAACGCCACATCGATGAAAGCGTAGAGTTCGTCCAAATGAGCCATCCAGCCTTCGCCGCTCAACGCTTCCAGGCGCACGAGGGCGTCCAGGCGCGGCTTGATCTGCTGGTACTCCGGGCGTATCGAGGCCGCCACTTGGCGGGTATAGCTGAGGACGGACAAGTAGCGGTAGCGCAGGGCGAAGCCCAGGCTTTCCAGCAGCGCCGGGTAATAAGGCGGGTTCCAGGGCTCTCCGAGGAAGCAGCCGGTTTCGAAGGCGTTCAAGCGTAAGCGGTAAACGCCGAAGGTACTGAAGTTGATCGGCCCGTATAAATGCTTGGCGCCCTGGTCGCGAGCCCAGTCGCTCAAGCCTTGGAACAACTGGCGGTTCGGCGCGGGGTCGTCGACGCTTTCCCAAAAACCGAAGAAGGCCGCCGGTTCGCCTTCCACCGGCTGCTCGCTGAGGAAACCGGCCAGGCGCG
>CBIHQF010000183.1:0-7293 GCA_966211665.1 uncultured Pseudomonas sp.
TCCGCTTCCTCGCCTGTTTTTGCCTTGTCTTGCCTGCCTCGCCTACGTTTTCAACAGCCTGCTAAACGATTGATCTCGCAGGCCCGCATTGGGCCTGCACTCGTTCTTCGGCCGCCAACTTGCGGCCCAGGGAAGCATTCACCTACGACTGGACGCACCTATGCATACCGTGGAAAAGATCGGCGGCACGTCCATGAGCCGCTTCGAAGAAGTCTTGAACAACATCCTTATCGGCCCGCGCCAGGGCGACCAGTTGTATCAGCGGGTGTTCGTCGTTTCGGCCTACAGCGGCATGACCAATCTGCTGCTGGAACATAAAAAGACCGGCGAGCCCGGGGTTTACCAGCGCTTCGCCGATGCGCGCAGCGAGGGTGCCTGGCGCGATGCGCTGGATGCCGTGCGCCAGCGCATGCTGGCGAAGAACGCCGAGCTGTTCCCTGGCGAATTCGAACGCCAGGCGGCCAACCAGTTCGTCGAATCGCGCATCGCCGATGCCGGCGAGTGTATGCACAGCCTGCAACGGCTGTGCGCCTACGGTCACTTTCAGCTCACCGAACACCTGATGAAAGTGCGCGAGATGCTCGCCTCCCTCGGCGAAGCCCATAGCGCCTTCAATACGGTGCTCGCACTCAAGCAGCGCGGGGTCAACGCCAAGCTGGTCGACCTCACCGGTTGGCACCTGGACGCGCCGCTGGCCTTCGAGGCGATGATCCGCAGCCGCTTCGAGGACCTCGACCTGTCCCGCGAGCTGGCCGTCGCCACCGGCTACACCCACTGCAGCGAAGGGCTGATGAACAGCTTCGACCGTGGCTACAGCGAGATCACCTTCGCCCAGATCGCCGCCGCCACCGGCGCCCGCGAAGCGATCATCCACAAGGAATTCCACCTTTCCAGCGCCGACCCCAGGCTGGTCGGCGAGGACACCGTGGTGACCATCGGCCGCACCAACTACGACGTCGCCGACCAGCTGTCGAATCTCGGTATGGAAGCGATCCACCCGCGCGCGGCCAAGACCCTGCGCTGCGCCGGCATTGAACTGCGGATCAAGAACGCCTTCGAGCCCGAACATGCCGGCACCCTGATCAGCCAGAGCTACCGCAGCGAGCGACCCTGCGTGGAGATCATCGCCGGGCGCAAGGACGTGTTCGGCCTGGAGGTGTTCGATCAGGACATGCTCGGCGACGTCGCCTACGACATGGAGATCAGCAAACTGCTCAAGCAACTCAAGCTCTATGTGGTGAACAAGGACTCCGACGCCAACAGCATCACCTACTACGCGTCCGGCTCGCGCAAGCTGATCAACCGCGCCGCGCGGCTGATCGAGGAAAAGTATCCGGCCGCGGAAGTCACCGTGCACAACGTCGCCATCGTCTCGGCGATCGGCTCGGACCTCAAGGTCAAGGGCATCCTGGCCAAAACCATGGCCGCGCTGACCGAGGCCGGCATCTGCATCCAGGCGGTGCACCAGTCGATCCGTCAGGTGGAAATGCAGTGCGTGGTCAACGAGGCGGATTACGCCGCCGCCGTGGCCGCGCTGCACCGCGCGCTGATCGAGCCGGAAAACCATGGCGAAGTGATAGCCGCGGCTTAGGGTCTGTTGCCGTTTCAGCGCAAGCCACGATGAAACGGCAACAGACCCTAGGGCAGTTGCGGTGCCGCTGCACGCTGGCGCTGAAAGTACGGCGCCACCGGTAGCAGCACCAACAGCCCGAGAGCGCCGGCAGCGAGAAACAGGCCGCTATAGCCCAACGCCTTCGCCAACACCCCGCTAAGCGCACCAACCAGGCCACCCAGCAGCAGCTGCGCCGAGGCTTGCAGGGTGAAGTCGGCGCCTTCGTGTTCGGGGCGGCATTGGCGCATCATGGCGGCGAACAAGGCGACCGTGGACATGCCGTCGGCGATTTGTTCGAACAGCGCGACCGAGTAGACCAGCGCGCGGTCGCCACCGGCCTGCACCAGCAGCGCCATGGCGGCGATGCCCAGGGCTTGCAGCGCGCCGAACAGCAGCAGCGCACGCAGGGTACCCAAGCGCGCGTAGAGCAGGCCACCGAGCACGGCGCCGCCGATGCCGGCGAGGCTGCTGATCAGGGTCAGCAGGCCAAGGTCGGCATAGCTCCAGCCCTGGTCGACCAGCATCGGTTTGATCATCGGCGAGCCCAGGGCGTCGCCGAGTTTGAAGCTGAGCACCACCGCCAGCCACAGCAGCATGCCCGGTTGCACCAGCAGGCCGCAGTAGTGGCGCAGCAACAGGCCGGGGCCGGCGGGTTCGGCGAGGGCCGGGCGGTAGGGCAGGCGTTGCGCTTCGGGAAAGCGCCAGATCGGTATCAGGCTCAACAGCAGCAACAGCGCCAACAGGCCGACCGCGAGGTTCCAGCCGAGACGGTCGATCACCAGCAGCAAGCCGCTGCCGCTGAGCAGCATGCCGATCTTGTAGCCGCCGACTTGCAGGCTGTTGCCCAGGCCGCGCCAGCGCTCCGGCAGCAGGCGCACGGTGAGGCCGTCGGTGGCGATGTCCTGGGTCGAGGCGGCCAGATTGATCAGCAGCAATATGCCGAGCAGCAGCGGTAGCTGATTGCCGAACAGCGTATCCGGCGAAAGCAGCGCCAACCCGCCGAGCAACAGCGCGATGCCGCTCTGCAACGGCAGTATCCAGCCGCGGTGATGACCCAGGCGCGGCGAGGCCAGGCGGTCCACCCAGGGCGCCCAGAGCACCTTGAGCAGCCAGGGCAGGGCCAGCAGTTTGAGCAGGCCGATCACCGCCAGATCGACGCCGTGCTGGCGCAGCAGCACCGGCAAGGAGTGGGCGATCAGGCCCGAGGGCAGCCCCTGGGCGCAATACAACGAGGCCAACAACACCAGGGTGGCGGTGGCCGGGCGGGGTGCGGCGTCAAGGGGCGTGGGCGACATGGCGGTCTCTTTAGCATGCAAGCCGCACAACGACGGCTTCCTTAGCAGGCTGGACAAGGGAGGCGACAATAACCAGCGCCCCCTGATCGGCACAAGCCCACACGTGCCGGCCTATCCGAGGCCAGGAGTGGGAGGGGCTTTAGCCGAGATTGGCCCATCCCAAGGAAAGCAACAGATTATTCGTGTCGCGACACTAGCACGCGCTTATTTCCAGATGGCGAAAGCCTGATCGCGCAGCAGTTGGGCGAAGGCTTCGGCCGGCACCGGCTTGCTGATCAGGAAGCCCTGCACCTCGTCGCAGCGCTGGGTCTTGAGGAAGTTCAGCTGCTCATGGCTTTCCACACCCTCGGCGACCACTTTCAGTTCCAGGCTGTGGGCCATGGCGATGATCGCCCGGGTGATGGCCGCATCCTCGCTGCCCGGTGACAGGTCGCGGATAAAGGTCTGGTCGATCTTCACGCAATCCACCGGGAAGCGCTTGAGGTAGCTGAGCGAGGAATAGCCGGTGCCGAAGTCGTCGATCGCCAGTTGCACGCCCAGGTTGCGCAGCTGCTGGAAGGTGCTGATCACGCTTTCGACGTTGTCCAGCAGTTGGCTTTCGGTCAGCTCCAACTCGAGAAACTGCGGCGCCAGGCCGGTTTCCACCAAGATTTGCCGCACCAGGCTGACCAGGTTGCCCTGACGCAGTTGGTGCACCGAGAGGTTCACCGAGACACGAATCTCGGCCAGACCCTGCTGCTGCCATTCGCGGGCCTGCTGGCAAGCCCTGCGCAGGACGATTTCGCCGATGGGGGCGATCAGCCCGGTTTCCTCGGCCAGGCCGATGAAGTCGTTCGGCGGCACCAGACCCATTTCCGGGTGGCGCCAGCGCACCAGCGCCTCGGCGCCGTTCAGGCTACCGTCGGCCAGGAGCAATTTGGGCTGGTAGAAGACTTCCAGCTGGTCGCTGTCGATAGCCTTGCGCAGCTGGGTTTCCAGCTGCAAGCGCTCCAGTGTGCAGGCTTGCAGGTTGTCGGTGAAGAACTGGAAGGTGTTGCCGCCCAGGTGCTTGGCATGTTGCATGGCCATGTTGGCCTGGCTGATCAACGCGGAGATTTCCCGCGCGTTGTCCGGCAGCAGGCTGATGCCCAGGGACGCGCTGATCACCAGCTCCTCGCCGCCGACGGTCATCGGCATGCGCAGCTTGGTCAGCAAGCGGCTGGCCAAGCGCGCCAGGCTGGAGAGGCTGCCGTAGGAGTCGAGGAGAATGGCGAATTCGTCGCCGGACAAGCGCGCGATGGTGTCGGCCTCGGAAACGGCCTGGGTCAGACGGCGGCTCATCTGCCGCAGCAATTGGTCGGCGACTTCATGGCCGAGGCTGTCGTTGAGCAGCTTGAAACGGTCCAGGTCGATATGCAGCAGGGCGATGCTGCGGCCGCTCTGGCGCGCGCGTTGGCTGGCCTCGTGCAGGCGCTCCTTGAACAGCGTGCGGTTGGCCAGGCCGGTCAGCTCGTCATAGTGGGAGAGATAACGCAGGCGCTCTTCGGCCTCGCGCCGGGCCGACAGATCGGCGAAGAAACCGACGATATGGCTGACGTTGTTCCGCGAATCGCGCACCACGTTGAGTTGCAGCCATTGCGGGTAGAGTTCGCCGTTCTTGCGCGTCTCGATCAATTCGCCGCGCCAGCTGCCGGTGTTCTCCAGCTCCAGGCGAATCATTTGATATTGACGGCGCGTGTCGCGGCTGCCGATCAGGCTCATCACGTTGCGGCCGACCAGATCCTCCTGACGATAGCCGGTGACCTGGCTGAACGCCTGGTTGACCGAGAGCAGGCGGTAATCCGGGTCGAGAATCACGATACCTTCGCTGGCCGCTTCGAACACGGTGGCGGCCAATTGCCGTTGCTGCTCCAACTGCTTGCGCGAACTGATGTCGCGACGCGTACCGAGCATGCGCAGCACCCGGCCCTGGGAATCGCGTTCTACCGCGCGACCGCGGTCTTCGACCCAGACCCAATGGCCGCCGGCGTGCTTGATCCGGTATTCGACCTGATAATCGTCGCTGCGCCCCTTCATATGCTCGATCAGCGCCCGGCGCAGCACCGGCAAGTCGTCCGGGTGCAGGCGCGGCTTGAGGTCGCGCAACATCGCGCGAACCTCGCTGGACTCGATGCCGAAGATTTCCTTGAGACGCGAGTGATGCACTTCGTCGCTTTGCAGGTTCCAATCCCACAGGCCCAATTCGCTGGCCTCGATGTCCAGGCTCAGGCGCGTCTGGCTTTTGCTCAGGGCGTGGGTCGCTTCGTCCAGCTCGAGGGTGCGCTCGGCCACCCGCATCTCCAGCTCGGCATGGGCAGCGCGCAGCTCGCGTTCGGCGCGGCCGCGTTGCTCGACCTCATGGGCCAACTCATCGTTGAGGCTCTCGGCGCGTTGCTTGGCTTGCTCCAGGTTGGCGATCAGCGCCTGGTTATGAAAGCGCTGCAGCAGGGCGCGTTGCACCAGGCGATTGACCTGCCAGGCGGTGGCCAGCAAGGCCACCAACAGAATCGCCCCGAGCACGCCCCAACCGCGTTGCTGGCTGTGCTCGCTGAGCAGCAGAAAGACCATCGACGGCAACAGGCAGGGTAAGGCGAACGTCAGGAATGCCGGCAGGCTGACCGCATAAGCCACGCTGGCGGAGAGGATGGTCGCCGCGATCAGACCGTAGACCAGCGCCTGCTGATAGAACACATCCGCGGGCACCAGAACGATGGCGGCAAAGGCCAGGGTCAGGCCGGATACGCCGGCCCCGGCGAGAAAGCTCATGCGCCAGTGCCGTAGCGCCTGACGGGCCGGCGAGGCGCTGTTGAACGCATTGACCTGCACCAGGCGCAACATGGCCAACAGCATCAGCCAGACCAACCACGCGGATAGCAGCGCATTGCCCTGCGGCCGCCATAACAAATAGGCGCAGGCCAGGCCATTGAGCAGCATGAACAGGGTCGGAAATAGCGACCCCTGGTACAGCAGGCGAGTACGCTCGACCGAAATTTCCGCAGCGAACTGCTCGGCGATATGCCGTTGAGGTTCCATCGCGGCGGCATTGCGAATAGGAATCATAGGCGGATTTCTAATAGTGGTTTGCCTAAGTATGGCGGCCGAGCATAACCGAGCATGGCGCATCGCCATAGACGGGTGTGCGCTAATTCACAAATTCGGGCATTGTTTCGCGGCCGTCCCAACCGTCATGGTCGATGCGACGCCCGGCAGACCGCCGGCCGACGGTGCGGTTTGCCCTGCCCGCCGCCGCCGCCTAGAATGCCGCGATGCAAAACGACCCCGAACTCCTTATCGCCTCCCTCAACGACGGCCAGCGTCAAGCCGTGACGGCGTCGCTCGGGCGCCAGTTGGTGCTCGCCGGCGCCGGCTCCGGCAAGACCCGCGTGTTGGTGCACCGGATCGCCTGGCTGATCCAGATCGAAGGCGCCTCGCCGCACAGCATTCTCTCGGTGACCTTCACCAACAAGGCCGCGGCCGAAATGCGCGCGCGCATCGAGCAGATGCTCGGGCACAACCCGGCCGGCATGTGGGTCGGCACCTTCCACGGCCTGGCCCACCGCCTGTTGCGCGCGCACTGGCAGGAAGCCGGCTTGAGCGAGAGCTTCCAGATTCTCGACTCCGACGACCAGCAGCGCCTGATCAAGCGGGTGATCCGCGAGCTGGGCCTGGACGAGCAGCGATGGCCGCCGCGCCAGTCGCAGTGGTTTATCAACGGGCAGAAGGACGAGGGCATCCGCCCGCAGAACATCCAGCCCGGCGGCGATCTGTTTCTCGCCACCCAGCTGAGCATTTACCAAGCCTACGAAGCGGCCTGTGCCCGCGCCGGGGTAATCGACTTCGCCGAACTGCTGCTGCGCGCCCTCGACCTGTGGCGCGACAAGCCGGGCCTGCTCGAGCATTACCAGCGGCGCTTCCGGCATATCCTGGTCGACGAGTTCCAGGACACCAACGCCGTGCAGTATGCCTGGCTGCGCATGCTCGCCAAGGGCGGCGAGAGCCTGATGGTGGTGGGCGACGACGACCAGTCGATCTATGGCTGGCGCGGGGCGAAGATCGAGAATATCCAGCAGTTCGGCACTGACTTCGCCGATTCCGAGATCATCCGCCTGGAGCAGAACTACCGCTCCACCGCCGGCATCCTAAAGGCCGCCAACGCGCTGATCGCCAATAACCAGGGGCGCCTGGGCAAGGAGCTGTGGACCGAAGACGGCGACGGCGAACCGATCAGCCTGTACGCGGCGTTCAATGAGCACGACGAGGCGCGCTACGTGGTCGAGTCGATCGAGGACGCGCTACGCAAGGACGGCCTCAAGCGCAGCGAGATCGCCATTCTCTACCGCTCCAACGCCCAGTCGCGGGTGCTCGAAG
>CBIHQF010000184.1:0-7287 GCA_966211665.1 uncultured Pseudomonas sp.
CGATGCCGATACGCGCCTCGGGCACCAGTTCGGCCAGGTCGGCGGCGCACTTCTCGATGGTTTTCACATCGTTGTGCAGGTAGTAGACCTGACCGCCGCGCAGCAGCTCGCGCAGCAGCGCCTCCTTGATCGTCGGGTTGTTCTGCTCCATGACGAAGGTGCGCACGGACAGGCGGCGTGCCGGCGGCGTGGCGATGATCGACAGGTCGCGCATGCCCGACACGGCCATGTTCAGGGTGCGTGGAATCGGCGTGGCGGTCAGGGTGAGAATGTCGACTTCGCTGCGCAGGGCTTTCAGCTGCTCCTTCTGCCGTACGCCGAAACGGTGCTCTTCGTCGATGATCACCAGGCCCAGGTTGTTGAATTTGACGTCGCCCTGCAGCAGTTTGTGGGTGCCGATGACGATATCGACCTTGCCCTCGGCCAATTGCTGCATGGCCTCGCTGACTTCCTTGGCGCTCTTGAAGCGGCTCATCACCTCGACTTTCACCGGCCAATCGGCGAAACGATCGCGGAAGCTGTTGTAGTGTTGCTGGGCGAGCAGGGTGGTGGGCACCAATACCGCGACCTGCTTGCCGCCATGCACGGCGATAAAGGCGGCGCGCATGGCCACTTCGGTTTTGCCGAAGCCGACATCGCCGCAGATCAGGCGATCCATCGGCTTGGCCGCCAACATGTCGTCGCGCACCGCTTCGATGGCGGCCTGCTGGTCGGGGGTTTCCTCGAAAGGGAAGCCGGCGCTGAAGGTCGCGTAATCGGCCTTGGGGTCGGCAAACGCATAGCCTTCGCGGGCGGCGCGGCGGGCATAGATGTCGAGCAATTCGGCGGCGACGTCGCGCACCTGCTCGGCGGCCTTGCGCTTGGCTTTCTGCCAGGTTTCCGAACCGAGGCGGTGCAGCGGCGCCAGGGCATCGTCGCTGCCGGTATAGCGGGCGATCAGGTGCAGGTTGGCCACGGGCACGTAAAGCTTGGCGTCTTCGGCGTACATCAGGGCGAGGAATTCGGCGGCCTGGCCGTCGATCTCCAGGGTGATGAGGCCCAGGTAGCGGCCAACGCCATGATCGATATGCACCACCGGCGCGCCTTCGCGCAATTCGGCGAGGTTCTTGATCACATTGTCGCCGCCGTCGCGGGTTTTTTCCCGGCGACGACGCTGCATCACCCGTTGGCCGAACAGCGGGCTTTCGGCGATCAGGGCCAGGTCGTCGAGCAACAGGCCCTCGTCGAGCGGGGCGATGCAGATGCCCAGGCGTTCCTTGGCGCTGGCGAACTGCGGCCAACCGCCGACTTCAACCGGCTTGAGCTTGAGGCGGGCGAGCAGTTCGAGCAGCACCTCGCGGCGACCGGCGGATTCGGCGCAGAACAGCACCCGGCCCGGATACTCCTCGATAAAGCGGCGCAGCGCGGCCAGTGGCTCAGTGGCTTTGGCTTCGATCGCCAGGTCCGGCAGCGGGCGGGCGCTGAAGCGCTGGCGGCCGACGCCCGGTTCGATGTCGTCCTGGCTGACCACCACCCGCGGCCAGTCTTTCAGGCGGGCGAAGCAATCTTCCACCGGCAGGAAGATATCCGCCGGCGGCAGCAGCGGTCGTTCGGGGTCGACGCGGCGCTCTTCGTAACGGTTGCGCGCATCGTTCCAGAACTGCTCGGCGGCTTTTTCCACGCCGGGCAGGGAAAACACCTGGGTGTCTTGCGGCAGGTAGTCGAACAGGGTCGCGGTTTCTTCGAAGAACAGCGGTATGTAGTACTCGATGCCGGCTGGGGTGATACCGGTCGACAGATCCTGATAGATCGGGCAGCGGCGGAAATCCACGTCGAAACGCTCGCGGAAACGCCCGCGAAAATCGGTGATGGCCTTTTTCTCCAGCGGAAATTCGCGCGCCGGCAGCAGCTTGATCGAATCGACCTTGTCGATCGAGCGCTGGGTTTCCGGGTCGAAGGTGCGCAGAGTCTCGATTTCGTCGTCGAACAGGTCGATCCGCAGCGGTTGTTTGCTGCCCATCGGGAACAGGTCGATCAGCGCGCCGCGCACAGCGAACTCGCCATGCTCGTACACGGTGTCGACGCAGCGGTAGCCCGAGGCTTCCAGGCGCGTGCGCATCTGCTCGACATCGAGCTTCTGCCCGACATCCAGCACCAGGCTGCTGCCGAGCAGGAAGCGCGTCGGCGCCAGGCGGTGTAGGGCGGTGGTGATCGGTACTACCAGAACGCCGTGTTTCAGTTCGGGCAGACGATAGAGTGCGGCGATGCGCTGGGAAATGATGTCCTGGTGCGGCGAGAACAGGTCGTAGGGCAGGGTTTCCCAATCGGGGAAGTGCAGCACCGGCAGTTCGGGCGCGAAAAACCGCAGCTCCTGTTCCAGTCGCTCGGCGCTCTGGCTGTCGGCGGTCAGCAGCAGGGTGAAGCGGCTGGCGGTACTGGCGGCCTCGGCGATCGCCAGGCTCAGCGCGGCGCCGGGCAGGTTGCCCCAGTGTTGTTTCCCTGCGGTGGCCGGCAGGGGCGGTAGGCGCAGCGTTACGGGCACGGGTAGCTCACGGTCATGCGACAGGGCTGGCGATTGTAACTATCCATGCCGGGTGCTGTCAGTGTTTCGTCCGTTGCAGATTGCCGCCGATAGCCCGCGTCGGCATAATGTAGCCCCCTTTTTAAGCCCCTACATGTGGAAGGTACTGCCCGTGACTCAGAAGCCCGACCAGTGTCTTGGTGAGTGGATCGATCGAGAAGCCCTTGCGGAAGCGATGATTCCGATGATTGGCCAGCTCTACCGTAATAACAACGTGGTCACCTCGATCTACGGCCGTGGTCTGATCAACCGCTCGGTGATCGACATTCTCAAAGCTCACCGTTTCGCCCGTCACCGCCTGGCTGACGACAAAGAGCTGTCGGTGCATGACACCTTCCCCATTCTCAAGACCATGAGCGAGCTCAAGTTGGGCGCCGCTTCGGTGGATCTGGGCAAGATGGTCGGCAAATTCAAGGCCGAGGGCGAAGGCCGCAGTATCGAGCAATTCGTCAAGGACGAGTTGGTCGAGGTGGCGGGGGCACAAAACAGCGCGGGCCGCGAGGGTACCGATGTCGTGCTCTACGGTTTCGGTCGTATCGGTCGTCTGCTGGCGCGTATCCTGATCGAGAAAACCGGCGGCGGCGATGGTCTGCGTTTGCGCGCCATCGTCGTGCGCAAGGGCGCGAGCAACGATCTGGTCAAGCGTGCCAGTCTGCTGCGCCGCGATTCGGTGCATGGCAAGTTCAACGGCACCATCACCATCGATGAGGAAAACAATACCCTCACCGCCAACGGCAACCTGATCCAGATCATCTACGCCAAGTCGCCGACCGAGGTGGATTACACCCAGTACGGCATCAAGAACGCCCTGCTGGTCGACAATACCGGGGTATGGCGCGATGCTGAAGGTCTGGGCCAGCACCTGGCGTGCCCGGGCATCGACCGCGTCGTGCTCACCGCGCCGGGTAAGGGTGCGCTGAAAAATATCGTGCACGGCATCAACCATGGCGAGATCAACGCCGACGACAAGATCATTTCCGCGGCGTCCTGCACCACCAACGCCATCGTGCCGGTGCTCAAGGCGGTCAACGATCAGTACGGCATCGTCAACGGTCACGTCGAAACCGTTCACTCGTACACCAACGACCAGAACCTGATCGACAACTTCCACAAGGGCAGCCGTCGCGGTCGCAGTGCCGCGTTGAACATGGTGATCACCGAAACCGGTGCCGCCACCGCTGCCGCCAAGGCCTTGCCGGTACTCAAGGGCAAGCTGACCGGCAACGCCATTCGCGTGCCGACGCCGAACGTGTCCATGGCCATTCTCAACCTGAACCTGGAGAAGGCCACCACCCGCGAAGAGATCAACGAATACCTGCGCCAGATGGCCATGCATTCGGATCTGCAAAAGCAGATCGATTTCGTCAGTTCCCAGGAAGTGGTCTCCACCGACTTCGTCGGCTCGCGTCATGCCGGTGTGGTCGACGCCGAGGCGACCATCGCCAACGACAACCGCGTGGTGCTGTACGTGTGGTACGACAACGAGTTCGGCTACAGCTGTCAGGTGGTGCGCGTGATGGAAGACATGGCCGGGGTCAACCCGCCGGCGTTTCCACGCTAAGTATCGGCAGCGCTTGAAAAACGGGAGCTTCGGCTCCCGTTTTCGTTTCTCGCGCTTGGTTTTTACGGTGCGGTTCGATGAGGTCATTGCTCCAAGAGGCGGTCGCGCAGCTCGTCCGAGAGGCCTTTCGGTGCCAGCCATATCCCTAAATACACCTTGGCCAATTGCGGATTTCGGCTGGCAAAGGCTATTTCGCCGTTGCGTTCCAGGGTCAGGCCGCTGCTGGGGCTGAAGTTCAGGGCATAGCGGTCGCCGGCTCGGATGTCGCGGAAGTTTTCGTGTAGGGCATCGAGCGCATCGCGTAACGGCTCGAGGGTGCGGGCATCGTGTTGCCTGTTCAAAGTCGTCCAGGCGGCTTCGATCACGTCTTCGCGGTCGATATCGCGAAAGTAGTAGAGCTCCAGGCGCTGGCTTAGCGGGGCGTCAAAGGCGTCGCCCGGGCTGGCTTGGCGCGGGGCGTAGAAGGCTGCGGCATAGACGTCGACCCACAGATAGGTCAGGACGCTTTGGTTCTTGCGCTCCAGCGCTTCTCGGTTCAGCTCGAATCCGCTGCTGAAACCGGCCTCGCGCAAGCGCTCGCCGCTGTTGGCGAGCAGGGTGTCGCTCAGCAATAGCAACGCGCTAAACAGCAGTATTCGACGCATGATCCTACTCCAGAGGGTGAATGTCCTTGTTTCGCCTGGAAGGGGGTATCGGTCAAGCCGGCATATGTTGCCCGCTGTTGCAGAAAGCTCAAAAAAAGCCTGGGCTCGGGTGGTCAGTGGCAGGGGTGCTCTTTATAATCGAGCGGATTTTTTCCTCGCGTTCGACATCACAAGCAGTGCCTAACTTTCTTGTGGTGCTGCTTTGCATCTTAAGCGTGCCGATGTCGCCCGTATTCTAAAAAAGCTTATAAATCAGTGGTTAGGCAAACCTATGATCAAAATAAAACATGGGCTCGATTTGCCCATAACAGGTGCGCCGGCGCAGCGTATAGAGGCCGCGAGGCCGGTACGCAGTGTCGCCGTCATAGGCTTCGATTATCACGGGATGAAACCGACCATGCAGGTTCAGGTCGGCGACCGGGTCAAGCTCGGTCAGGTACTGTTCTCCGATAAGAAGTCGCCCGGCGTGGATTTCACCGCGCCAGGCGCGGGGGTCATCAGCGCCATTCATCGCGGCGAGAAGCGCGTCCTGCAATCGGTGGTGATCGACCTCGATGGCGATGAACAAGTTACTTTTGCCCAGTACCCAGCGGCCGAACTGGCTAGCTTGAGCGACGCTCAGGTACGGGAAAACCTTCAGCAGTCCGGCCTGTGGACAGCATTTCGCATGCGTCCGTTCAGTAAGGTGCCTGCGGTGGATGCGGTTCCCCACTCGATCTTCGTCACGGCCATCGATACCCATCCTTTGGCGGCGGATCCCGCGCTGGTCATCGGTGAGTACGCCGCAGACTTCGAAAACGGCCTGCAGGTGCTCGGTAATCTGGGCAAGGTCTTCCTGTGCAAGGCCGAAGGCGTCAGTTTGCCAGGCGAGCAATTGGCCAAGGTGCAGACCGAGGCTTTCGCCGGTCCCCATCCGGCTGGCTTGCCGGGCACCCATATCCACTTCCTCGATCCGGTCAGCGCGACCAAAAGCGTGTGGTCGCTGAACTATCAGGACGTGATCGCCATCGGCAAATTGTTCACCAGCGGCCAATTGTGGGTCGAGCGTATCGTCGCCCTGGCTGGTCCGGTAGTCGAGCAGCCGCGTCTGCTGCGCACCCGTCTGGGCGCCAATCTGGAAGAACTCAGCGCGGGTCAATTGCAGCCCGGCAATAACCGCGTGATCTCCGGTTCGGTGCTGGGCGGCCGTACCGCTCACGGCGCCTTTGCCTTCCTCGGTCGTTACCACCTGCAGGTGTCTTGCCTGGCCGAGGGTAACGAGCGCGAAATGCTGCATTACCTGCGTGCCGGGGTGAACAAGCATTCGGTACTGAATATCTTCGTTTCCAAACTGTCGGCGGCGAAAAAATTCGCGTTCTCCACCACCACCAATGGCAGCCCGCGCGCCATGGTGCCGGTCGGCAATTACGAAGAAGTGATGCCGCTGGACATTCTGCCTACGCAATTGTTGCGTTACCTGATCGTCGGCGATACCGAGATGGCTCAGAAATTGGGCTGCCTGGAACTCGATGAAGAAGATCTGGCGTTGTGCACTTATGTCTGTGCCGGCAAATACGAATACGGCCCGATCCTGCGCGATAACCTCGCCCGCATCGAGAAGGAGGGTTAATCCATGGGTATCCGTGCATTCCTCGATAAAATCGAGCACAACTTCGAGAAGGGCGGCAAGTACGAGAAGTGGTACGCCCTCTATGAGGCCGTCGACACCTTCTTCTATCGCCCCGGCAGCGTGACCAAAACCACCGCTCACGTGCGTGACGGCATCGACCTAAAGCGCATGATGATCACCGTCTGGGTCTGTACTTTTCCGGCGATGTTCTTCGGCATGTGGAACGCGGGCTATCAGGCCAACCTGATTTTCGCGCAAAACCCCGAGCTGTTGGCTAACCAGGAAGGTTGGCACTTCGCGCTTATCAGCTCTCTTGCCGGTTTCGACCCCAATAGCCTCTGGGACAACTTCGTCCAGGGCGCTGCTTGGTTCCTGCCGGTATATGGAGTGGTCTTCATCGTCGGCGGTTTTTGGGAAGTGCTGTTCGCTTCGATCCGTAAGCATGAGGTCAACGAGGGTTTCTTCGTCACGTCGGTGCTGTTCGCCCTGATTCTGCCGCCGAGCATTCCCCTGTGGCAGGTGGCGCTGGGCATCAGCTTCGGTGTGGTGATCGGCAAGGAAGTGTTCGGTGGTACCGGCAAGAACTTCCTCAACCCGGCCCTGACCGGCCGTGCCTTCCTGTTCTTCGCGTACCCGGCACAGATGTCCGGCGATGCGGTATGGACCACGGTCGATGGCTTCGCCGGTGCAACTGCGCTGAGCCTGGCCGCTTCCGGCGGTATCGAGAGCGTGATCGGCCAGGGCATCACCTGGATGGACGCGTTCGTCGGCACCATTCACGGCTCGCTCGGCGAAACCAGCACCTTGGCGATCGCCATCGGCGGCCTGGTGTTGTTGATCACCAAGATCGCCTCCTGGCGCATCGTCGCCGGCGTGATGCTCGGCATGATCGGCCTCAGCCTGCTGTTCAACG
>CBIHQF010000185.1:0-7277 GCA_966211665.1 uncultured Pseudomonas sp.
GGCCCCCGGATAGGCGGTGGTCACGGTGATCTGCGCGTTCTCCATCTGCGGGTATTGGCGGATGGTCAACTGATTGAACGCCTGGAAACCCAGCAGCACGATCAGCAGGCTGATCACGGTAGCCAGCACCGGGCGGCGGATAAAGGGGTCGGTAAACGCCATGATCTCTGTCCTTAGAACCGGGGCTCTATTGGGCCGCGCCGGTTTGGTTTTGCGGTTCGCCTTCGGCCAACTGCGGGTCGGCGACTATCGCCACGCGGGTGCCGTTATCCAGCTTGAGCTGGCCGGCGGTGACCACCTGTTCGCCGGCTTGCAGGCCCTTGTTCACCACCACCAGGCCTTCGCGGCGCTCGCCGGTGTCGACGAAACGGCGCTGCACGGCGAGTACCGGCTGGCCCTTGTCGTCCTGCTGGGGGTGGCCGTCTTCGCCTTTCTGCTGTTCGATCACGTACACCGAATTGCCGTACAGGGTGTAGGTGATGGCGGTTTCCGGCACCACCACCTCGGGTGCTTCGCTAGGCAAGAGCACCGCCAGGTCGGCGAACATGCCCGGCAGCAGGCGGCCTTCCGGGTTATCCAGGGCGGCGCGTAGCAGCAGGTTGCGCGTGGCGTCTTCGACCTTGGGGTTGATCGCGTCGATCTCGCCTTCGAACACCTCGTCCGGGTAAGCCGCGACCTTGATCCGCACTTGTTCGCCGATGGCCAATTGCGGAGCGCTCTGCTCGGGCAGGTAGAAGTCGACGTGCAGCCGGGTCAGGTCCTGCAGCGTGGCGATGGTGGTGCCGGTGGCGACGTAGTCGCCGACATCGACCTGGCGGATGCCTATGGTGCCGGCGAAGGGCGCAAGGATGCGCTTCTTGTCCAGGGTCGCCTTGAGCTGAGCGACGCTGGCGTTGGCCTTCTGCAACTGGGCGGAGAGTCGGTCGAACTCGCTCTTGGAAATCGCCTGGCGGTTGACCAGGCTGCGACCGCGCTCGAACTCGACCCGGGCCAGGCCCAGTTCGGCTTCTGCGGTGGCCAGGCTGGCCTGTTCCACGGCGCTGTCCAGTTGCAGCAGCGGTTGGTTCAGCGCGACCTTCTCGCCGGAGCGGAACAGCAGCTCCTTGACCGTGCCGCCGACCTCGACGGTGAGGTCCACGCCCTGGAAGGCGCGCAACGTGCCGATGGCCGGCAGGCGGCTTTGCCACTGCATTTGCTCGGCCTTGGCGGCGGCCACACTGATCGGTGGCGGCGGCGCCGAGAAGGCTTTGCCCATTTGCATGAAGGCATTGATTTTGAAGGCGGCGAGGGCGGCAACTACGACGAGTACGGCAGCCAGCATGATCAGCATGCGACGGAGCAACATATTCCGAATCCTTGGCGAGGCGCCATGCGGCGCCGGGGGAGGAGATGAGCAAGCGAACATAGTGCCAGTTGACGGATCAGTCAGAAAGGGCCCAATTGCAAAAGATTGCGATTCACCTGCCACCTCCTGCCAACCCTGCCGCACGAGGCATTGCACCGCCTTAATCGCTGCCGTGCAGGCGGTAAAGGTAAGCCGCCATATCCAGCGCCGCCTGTTCGCCCACGCCCAGGTCGGGCATCGCCGACTGCGGCGCTATCGCCTGTGTCTGGCATATCCAGCTCCCCAGATTGGTCGGGCTATTGGGTAGCACGCCGGCCAGGTATTTGCGCTCGGCGAAGAACACCGTGATCGCTACCTTCGCCGGTTTATCGCCGGCATTCAGCCGGCAGGCGGTTTCATGGCTGGTCAGTTGGCGCGTACCGCCGCTGCTGGATGGCGGGATATAGCCCTCGGCTATGGCCCGGCGGGTTTTGCCGGCGTAGGCGTTGCGTTGGGAAACGGCGGCGGGAACCCCTCTCCCGGCAGGAGAGGGGCGGGCGGCCGTCAGGCGCTGAAGCGTTGGGTGGCGTCGCTGAGCTGCGCGGCAAGCGTTTGCAGGTCCTGGCTGGCGGCCTGGGTGCGCTTGACGTTTTCCTGGGTGCTGCTGGCGATGGCGGTGATTTCGGTGAGGTTGCGCGAGATATCCTCGGCCACCGAGGTCTGCTCCTCGGCGGCGGTGGCGATTTGCCGGTTCATGTCGCGGATCGCTTCCACCGCGCTGGTGATGCGCTGCAGCATATCGCCGGCCTGGGTCACCTGTTCGACGCCGGCCTCGCTACGCGTCTGGCCGCTCTCGATGGCGCGCACCGCATTGAGCGCGCCGGTTTGCACGGTGTCGATGATCTGGTGGATTTCCGCGGTGGACTCGGCGGTACGCTGGGCCAGGGTACGCACCTCGTCGGCGACCACGGCGAAACCGCGCCCGGCATCGCCGGCACGCGCCGCTTCGATGGCCGCATTGAGGGCCAGCAGGTTGGTCTGCTCGGCGATGCCGCGAATCACCTCCAGCACCTTGCCGATGCGCCCGCTGTCGCTTTCCAGACGGCGGATCACTTCGGCGGTGGTGGCGATTTCGCCGCGGATACCGGTAATGGTCTCAATGGTCGCACGCATCACTGTGCCGCCCTGTTGCGCCGAGTTGTCCGCATCGTCCGCGGCGTGCGCCGCTTCGGCGGCATGGCGAGCGACCTCCTGGGCTGTGGCGGACATTTCATGCATGGCCGTGGCGACCTGGTCGGTGCGATTGAACTGCTCGTTGCTGCCCTGGGCCATCAGGCTGGCGATGGCGTTCAGCTCGTGGTTGACGTGGTCCAGTTCGCCAGTGCTGCTCTTCAAGCGGCTGAAGATATCGACGAGGAAATCGCGCAAGGTGTTGGCCGCGACCGCCAGTCGGCCCAGTTCGTCGCGGCGGCCGATATCCACCCGCGCGCCGAAATTACCGCGACTGAGCTGAGCAATGTGCTCGATCAGGCTGGTGATAGGGACGATCAGATTGCGGTTGAGCAGCCACAGGCTGAGCAGGCCGACCAGCAGGCTTGAGCCGAGCATCACCAGGGTGCCGAGCAGTGTCATGCGATCGGCCTCTTCGTCGATGGCCTTGGCCTGCTCGTGGCTTTGCTCGCGCAGCAGATTGACCAGTTCGCTCATCTGCTCGCCGGTGGCGCGGTCGATACCCTTGACCGCGGCATCGCCGGCCTTGGCGTCGGTGCCGGCGGCGACGAAGGCATCGCGACCCTTGCGGTAAGCGCCGCCGAGGGTCTGGTGTTCGCTGCGCAGGCGCTGTACCTGGCTTTTGATCGATGGGTCGAGACCGTTCAGCGTCAGCAGTTTATCGAGCGTGTTTTGGACCTCGCGTTCCTGAGTTTCGAACTGGCCCCAGTATTTGCTCAAGCTGGCCGGGTCCGTGCCGCGCAACAATACGTTCTTCCATTCCTGCACCTGGATCTTGAATTCCACGTTGGCTTCGTCGATCAGTTGCGAGGCGGCGATGGGGCCGTCGAGCAGGCCGCGGTACGCTTGGACGTCCTTGGACAGGACGTTGAAGCAGGCCAGGGCGATCGCCAGGATCAGCGCCAGACTCCCGCCCAGAAGGGTTAGGATCTGCGCACGCAAGGAATTTTGGAACATGAATCGATGCCTCGTATTGAAGAGTTTTCCACTGAGTCGCGCGATGTAATACGAGGTTTTTCGCTGACTTCCTTGTGGGCCGACGCGCTGCAGGTAGCTGCGCGGCCGACCGACCTTTGGTTTCCGGCGCGCGGGTGGTGGTTCAGTATAGGTCGGCCGCTGCGCTTTACTCTTGAGCGGGAAGTAAGATTTTGCGCTAAGACGATTCAGGCCAAGCGCAAATGATTGTCCCAGAGCCCCGCCGGTAATTTCAGCGGTTGGCTGACGATGCGCGCGGCGCGGCAGTCGTAAAGCCGGCAGCGGCCGATACCGGCGCTGACCACGAAACCCTCGGTAACCGCGCCGACCCCGGCGCAGTCGGCAAGCGCCGTGTCCAGGCGCAGCTCGCCGCTATCCAGATCCCAGACGAAGAAGCGCCCACCGCGCGGCGCGGTCAACGCCAGCAAACGCAGCTCGTCGTGGATCGCCAAGCTGGCGGTGTACTGGTTCATCGCCAGGCGCTGCGCCTCGCCGATGGGGAAGGCCTGGAACGCCTGGCCGGGGCGCTTGATCGCCAGCAGCGGCACGGTGTCGCCCGGGTCGCCCTGGTATTGCTGGCCGGAAACGATGGTGCCGTCGGCGGCCACCGCGAGGTGACGCACGCTGTTCATCGGTCCGGGCAACTGCTCCTTGCTCAATAGCTTGCCGTCGCGCTTCATCAGCACCAGGCTGGGCTGCATGTCGTCGAGATTGAGCATCTCGCGGCTGTCGGCCTCGGTACGGATGCCGCCGTTGGCCACCGCCAGGGTTTCGCCGTCGGGCAGCCACAGCAACTGGTGCGGGCCGATGCCGTGGCTGGCCTGCTCGCCGACGCGCAGCAACTGCGTGCCTTGCAAGCGATAGACGCCGAGTACGCCGCGCCCCGGCTCGTCGGTATCGTTCTCGGTGGCGTACAGCCACTCGCCGTCCTTGTGGAACACCGCATGGCCGTAAAAATGCCGGTTGGCCGGTGTCGTCAGCGCTTGCAGCAGGCGGCCGTCGCGGGTGTCGATCAGGTAGCTCTCGCGGCTCGGCCGGCGCCCGACGAACAGCGCCAGCGGCAGGCTCGGATGCGCCACCACGTCGTGGCAGCGTTCGGCGACGCGGGTGGCGAAGGCCTGTTCGCCATCGAGGCGATAGCCGACCGCGTAGTGCCGGCCGTCGCCATCGTCGCGGGCCGAGAGCAGCAGCGGTTGCGGGCCGTGGCCGAGCAGCGTCCAGCCGCCCAGCGCTCCGCTAGCGGCGGCAGCGGTCAGGCCTGCGCCGGCCAGGCCGATAAAGGCTCTGCGCTTCATGCGATCAGTCGCCGTCGTGGGCATTGAAGCCGAGCTGGATGCCGAGGGTTTTCGCCAGCTCGCCTTCCTGCAGGCGGTGCAGCGTGTCGCGGCGGTCGTATCCGGCATTCAGCTCGGCGCGGCCGGCTTCGTCGCCGAGCAATTCGCCCAGCGGGCGTTGCAGGTCGGCGAGACGTTTGCGGGTGTCGCTGTAAGCGTCGTCGATGCGTTGCTTGAGATCGCTTTGTTCGGCGCTCAGCAGCGTTTGTATGCCGTCTTGAGCCGCCCCGTGCCAGATGCGCTCGGCGCTGGCCAAGCCGGCGGCCAGGTTGGCCAGGCTGGCGTTGCTGCGCCAGGCTTCGGCCTGATAAGGCTGCGGGTGGCCTTTGCTCTGACGGCCGAGCGGCGTGCCGAGCTTCTTTTTCAGGCCGTCGAGGGCGCTGATCTGGGTACGCAGCAGTTCGGCGACCGCTTCCGGCGCTTCGGCGTAACGCTCGTTGGGGAAGCTTTTCAATTGCTGCGCCATACCGTCCTCGGCTTGCCATTGTTGCAGCACATCGCCGGCGAGGTGTTCCTGGTGCGCGCCTATGGCGACGATCAGCGGGCAATAGCGGGCTTTGCTGGCCGGCTCGGCGAGGTCGATTTTCGGGTCGAACAATACATATTCGTAAGCGGTCAGGCCCTGCACCACCACACTGGATTTATCCAGCAGCGCCGGGGTGATCTCGGGCGTGCTCTTGAGCAGACCTTCGACCTGACGTGCGACCAGGTTTTTCTTGTCGGGCCAGAATTGCACCTGCCAGGCGCGGTTGCTTTCGGCCATCGGGCCGATCAGCAGCGGTTGCAGGGCCGCCCAGGCGCTCTGGGCGCCGAGGAATGCCTGACGCGCTTCAGCCAGTTCCTGCTGGTTCGTGCAGAACGCTTGGGCGCTGGTCGCCAACTGGCGATTGGCTTCGTGCCAGCTGTTGTAGGCCGGCAGCAACACACCAGCGGCGAGCGCGCCGCTGAGTTCCTGTTGCGGGTCGGCAGGGGCGCAGCCGATCAGCGCCAGGGCGAGCAGGGCGAGGGAAAAAGGCGAGCGGATCATGCGGGCTCCTTTACAGCGAATTCAGAAAGGCCAGGAGCGCAGCGCGCTCGTCGGCGGAAAAAGTCAGTACCCGTTGCTGGGCCGCCTGCGCCTCGCCGCCATGCCAGAGAATGGCCTCCAGCGGATTGCGTGCGCGGCCGTCGTGCAGCAGCTGGGTATGACCGTTGACGGTTTCGCTCAGGCCCAGGCCCCACAAGGGCGGGGTGCGCCATTCGCGGCCGTTGGCGAGAAATTCGCTGCGATTATCGGCCAGCTCTTCGCCCATGTCGTGCAGCAACAGGTCGCTATAAGGACGGATCGTCTGGTTGGCGAGTTCCGGCTCGGCGGCATCGGCGGCGGTGGTGAAGGTTGGGGTGTGGCAGCTTTGACAGCCGGCGGCGTGGAACAGATTCTTGCCGACGATCACCTGGGCGTCGTCGACACCACGGCGCGCCGGTACACCGAGGTTGCGGGTGTAGAACAGGATGCTCGCCAGGATATTCTCGCTGACCTCTGTGACACCGCCGTTGGGCGCCGCGCGACAGGCGCTCTGGCTGGCGCTGCAGTTGTCCGCGGGAACCAGGGCGCTGGTCAGGCCCATGTCGTTGGCGAAAGCTTCGGCGTTCTGTTGGTTGAGGGTCGGCTGGCCGGCTTTCCAACCGAAGCGGCCGAGTGCGGTGCCTTGTCCGGTGCGGTCCCAGACGCGATTGGCGCGCCCGGAGATGCCGTCGGCATTGGCGTCGTCCGGGTCTGCGTTGGCCAGGATCGCCGCCTCGGGAATGGCTTCGAGCAGGCCCAGGCCGATCATCGGCGGAGCTATGCGCGCGGAAAAAAGGGTGTCCGGGTGCATCGCGCCATAGCCCAGCCGGCTGATCTCCAAGGTCGGCCGGCGCAACTCCACCGAGTGGCCGTCGGTAAACCTGACGATCTGCTTGCTATAGCTGACGCGCACCTTGCCTTCTGGGGCGACGCCGGGGTTGGCCATATCCTGCAACTGCCCGCCGTAGGTCGGCTCCGGCAATACCCCGAGGCGTTCGATGATCGCGGCATGTTCAGGGCCTGCGGGCAGCGACAGACGCACCAGCATGGACGCGGCGCTGACCGCATCCCAACCATAACGATTCGCAGGGAGAACCGAATTGGCCACCGCTCCACGATCCTCCAGCCGCACGGTGATGGCCTTCGCCGCCGTGACGACGCTATTCTTCGCCTGGGGGTTCATCACCTCGCTGATCGATCCGCTGGTCGCGGCGGTGAAGGGCATCTTCACGCTGACCGACTTCCAGGCGCAGGCGGCGGCGTTCGCCTTCTTCATCGCCTATGGCGTCTGCTCCTTCCCGGCGGCGGCGCTGCTGGCGCGGGCCAAGTCGATCCCGACGATCCTGATCGCGCTGGTGATGATGATCGC
>CBIHQF010000186.1:0-7264 GCA_966211665.1 uncultured Pseudomonas sp.
TGATGCTCTATATGGTCGCGCCGCCGACGCCGCAGCACCCAAACGAGCCGTTGACGGTGGCCAACTTCGTGCGCCTGGATAGCGAATCGAGCAACGCCAGCAGTCGCACCCGGCAACAGGCGCCGCAGCCGCCGCAGCCACAAACCCCGCAGGCACCGACGCCTGCCGCACCCACTGCGGCGACGCCGACGACCAATCTGCCAGCGCTGGATTTGCCCGTGCCCAGCCTGAGCAGCGGCATCGCCGTAAACAGCGCGCCGACGCCAAGTCTGAGCGGTCTGGCCGCTGGCGCTGCGGCACCGAGCGCACCGGCGCCGAGCGAATCCGGTGGCCTATCGGGCGCGCGGGAAAGCGAGGTGATGCCGCTCAATGATGTCAGCCCGGAATACCCGCGCTATGCCTTGCAGCGCGGCATCCAGGGGCACGTCAAGTTGGCGTTCACCATCAACCGCGCCGGCGCCGTGGAAAATCTGCGTGTGCTTGAAGCCAGCCCGAGCAACGTATTCGAACGCGAAGCCCGCCGTGCCGCGGTGCGCTGGCGTTTCGCACCGCGTACCGAAGGCGGTTTGGCGGTCGCCCGCGAAGCGGTGAAAACCCTGTACTTCCGTCTGGAAGGAGATCGCTGACATGTATCGCTTATTGCTGATCTTGACGCTATGCGGGGCCGCTATGGCCCAGGCTGCGGAACAACACGTCGAACCCGGCGTGTTCCGCGCTCTGGACAGCGCGCAGAAAGCCCAGCAGGCCGGCGACTACGCTGCCGCCAGACGCGCTCTGGATGGCGCCAACGGCAAGCCCGGCAGTCTCGAAGAAGTTCTGCTCTGGCGCAGTCGTGGCTACCTGGCCTGGGCCGAGGGGCAGAACGTCAAGGCCATCGAACTGTTGGAAAAGGTGGTGAAAAGCGCCAAGCTCGATGCCCAGTTGCAGGCTGCCGAGGAACTGAACCTGGCCCGCTTGAGTCTGGCCGAACGGCGTTATGCCCAAGTGGTTGCGCTGCTGGCGCCCGGCCAGGCGAGCGCCGATGAAGAGGTGCAGCAGATGCTGGTGCAGGCCTATCAGGGCCTGGGCCAGCCGGCCAAGGCGCTGCCGTTGGCCGAGCGCTATGTCGCTGCCAACCCGCAAGCGGGCGACACCTGGTTGCAGTTTCTGGTGGCGGTGAATGCCGATCTGAAAAAATACCCGGCGGCCGAGCGTTGGCAGCGGCAACTGCTCGCCCGCCAGCCGAACAAGGCGCAGAACTGGCGACAGTTGGCCGCCTTGCAGCAGCTCGGCGGCAACCACGACAAGTCCCTGGCCACCTTGCGCACCGCCTACAACAAGGGCCTGCGCTTCAGCGAAAGCGAGCTGGATAACCTGATATTGCTGGCCGGCGCCGCCGATCAGCCCTGGCAGGGTGCCAAGTTGCTCGCCGGCATGCTCGATCAGGGCTTGCTACCGCGCACCGCCGCACGTGAAGAGCGCCTCGGTCTGCTCTGGTGGCAGGCCCGCGAACGCAAGGCCGCCGCCGGGGTATTCCGCGAGCTGGCCGGGCGTTCCGGGAGCCCCAAGCACTGGCTGAATCTGGCCCAACTGGAGCTGGAGCAGGCGCGCTGGCAAGCGGGGCTCGAGGCCTTGGCCAAAGCCGAACGTGCTGGTGCCGAACGCGGCAAAGTCCGCGCCTGGCGCAACTGGGCGGAGAGCGAGCTGAGTTTCGAGCGGGAAAAGCACCTGGCCAGTCGTAACTGAGCACAGTACAGCGGCTCTGGTAGCCCGGATGAAATCCGGGAACGGTTTTGAGGGCGCCAACGCTCTCCGGATTTCGCTGGCGCTTATACGGGCTACGAAAGCTGGGTAGGGTGGATGACGCTGTACCCATCCACCACCAACGATGGATGGTGGATGAAAAAAACGTCAGCTACGCGCCCCGATCCACCCTACGAGATCGCAGGGGCCAATGTCGACTGCATAAACCTACGGCTGTTCGGCTACGAGTGACTCAACTATCCGGCAGCTCGTAGGCGTAGATCTTCTGGGCTTGCATCTGGTACCCGGCTTCGGCCAGTTCGCTGCTGCTTTGCTCGACCTTTAGCGGCCCTTCGATCCAGAACGGTTGATACAACGTATCCATCAACACGCCCAGCTCCGCGGTGACATGCACGATCTGGTTGGAGGGTGGTGGCGGCACATGAATGCAGGCGCCGAAATAGGGCACCAGCAGGAACTCGGTGACCCGGCCTTCGTCTGTCACATCCAGCGGCACTATATAACCCGGCAATTTCACCATCTGACCGTCCAGTTCCTCGACCACCGGCGCGGCCGGCGATTGTTGCATCGCGGCCGGGCCGGATTCGGACAGGGCGTCCGCCAGTTGCGAGAGGTCATGCATGGGGGCGGGTTCGGCGACTTGCGCGGGCGCATCGGCCGGGACCATCTCCGACCAGGTCAGCTCGCGCACCTCGGCGGCCGATACGGGCGCGACCAGGGCGATAAGCACAGCGGCGAGCAGGGGGCGGAGCATGGTGTTACCTCGTGTCGAAAAAAGCGTCATAACAGGCCGTGTGAAAACTACTGCACTCGGTTATTCGGCGTTATAAACGAATCGACAGGCCATCGGCCAGCGATTGTCGATAGGCCCGCCAGGCGGGCACGCAGCCCATCAGCAGGGCGGCCGCCAGAATAGCGCCGAGCAGCGTCCACTCATAGACCGTTGGCGGATTGAGCGGCAGATACAGGCCGTAATTGGCCTGCACATAGGTTTGCGCCGCTGCGATTCCCGCGTACAGCAGCAACAAGCCGAGCAGCACGCCGGCCAACGCCAGGGCGAAGGCTTCGACGATCAGCAGGCTGGCGATATGCCAAGGACGCGCGCCCACCGAGCGCAGAATCGCCATCTCCCGGCGGCGTTCGTTGAGGCTGGTGAGAATCGCCGTGAGCATGCCGATCAGCCCGGTCAGCACCACGAACAGCGAGACCACGAACAGCGCTTTTTCCGCCGTACCCATCAGGCTCCAGAGTTCCTGCAGGGCTACACCGGGCAGAATCGCCAGCAGCGGCTCGCCGCGGAATTCGTTGATTTCACGCTGCAAGCTGAAGGTGGCTATCTTGCTGTTGAGGCCGAGCAAAAAAGCAGTGATCTGCTTCGGCTGCAGCACCTGCTCACAAGCTACTGCGCTTGACGCTGCTGCGTTGAAAGCGGGCTCGGAATGCTCATTGAGGCGTGTCTCAACTCCGCTTCCTCGCCCGCTTTCGCCTTGCCCCGTCTGCGCTCGCGACGCTTGTGAGCAGGCGCTAGTCCAGTTGCGGACCTGCTCGGCGCTGACCACCCCCGCGCCGCGCGCCGGCATGCCGTTCTGCCAGTCGATATGCAGCGCTTCCATCCCGCCGAGGGAAATATGCAGGGTGCGATCGACCGGTGTGCCGGTGCGCTCGAGAATGCCGACCACTGTGAAGGGTTTGTCGTCGTGTTTGACCAGACTGATGGTCGCCACGCCGTGGGCCAATACCAGTTTCTCGCCGATGCCGTATTTCAGCGCTTGCGCCACTTCCGCTCCCAACACCACCTCGAAGGGATCGTCGGCAAAGGCGCGGCCCTGCTCGATCTTCAACGGTTGGCTGCGGGCATAGCGGTAGTGTTCGAAATACGCCGGGCTGGTGCCCATCACCCGGTAGCCGCGGTGCGAGTCGCCGAGGGAAATCGGAATCGCCCATTTGACCTGGCGATGCGCGGCGAAGCGCTCGAAGCTGTCCCAGCGGATATTGTTGGTGGCATTGCCGATGCGGAACACCGAATACAGCAGCAGATTGACGCTGCCCGAGCGCGCGCCGACGATCAGGTCGGTGCCGCTGATGGTATTGGCGAAGCTGGCGCGGGCCTCGGTGCGCACCCGCTCGACGGCGAGCAGCAAGCACACCGACAAGGCGATGGCGAACATCGTCAGCAGTGCGGTGAAGCGGCGATTGCCCAGGCTGGCCAGGGCGAGACGAAGCAGATACATCGTTAAATCCCTACCAAACGGCTGGCGCGGTTGAGTTCCGCCAACGACAGGCTGCGGTCGAACAGGCGCGCCAGGCTCTGGTCGTGGCTGACGAACAGCAGGCTGGAACCGGCCGCGCGACATTCGGCGAACAGCAGTTCGAGAAAGGCTTCGCGGGCGTCGGCATCCAGGGCCGAGGTCGGTTCGTCGGCGATCACCAGTTCAGGCTGGCCGATCAAGGCGCGGGCGGCGGCGACCCGTTGCTGTTGGCCGATCGACAGTTCATCGGCTCTGCGCTCCAGCAAGCCTGCGTCCTGCAAGCCGAGGTGGGCGAGCAGGGCGGCAGCGGCATCGTCGACGCTGCCATGGCGCTGGATCGCGCGGCCGGCACGCAGCTTGGAAAAGTGGCAGGGCAACTCGACGTTTTCCCGCACCGAGAGAAACGGTAGCAAATTGAATTGCTGGAAAATGTAGCCGGTATGGTCGACGCGAAAACGGTCGCGGGCGCCTGCGGACAACTGGCTCAAGTCCTGACCGAGCAGCTGGATGCTGCCGCGGTTGGGCTTTTGGACACCGCCCAGCAGACCGAGCAGGGTGGTCTTGCCGCTGCCGCTCGGGCCTTTGAGAAACAGGCTTTCGCCGCGTTCCAGGGTGAAACCGGGGATGTCCAGCAGCTCGGCATGGCCGGGCCAGGCGAAGCCGAGGTTGGACAGGCTGATCAGGGCATTGCTCATAAAGAATAAGCGGCTGGGTTGCTCCAGCCGCTCTGCACTCCGAAAACTTAGAAACTGAGGGAAGACTTGGCCGGCGTCAATTCCACGCCTTGCTGGCCATTCGGGCCGATCAGTTGTACCTGAATTTTCGTGGTGGCGGGGAAGCGCTTGAACAGCTCGGCCAGATTCAATTGCTGCAGTTCGCCGGGCTTTTTGCAGTCGAGCTGGTAATGCGCATGGATTTCGCTGTGTTCGCTTTCTTCATGGTCGTGATGTTCTTCGTGCTCATGTTCGTCATCTTCAAACAGCGGGCTTTCCAGCTCAGTTTCGCTCAGGCTGCAATCGCCTGCACTCAGGCCGAACAGGGCCTGCGGGTCTTGCAATTGGCTGCGCGCGGCGGCGACCTTGGCTTTATCGGCGTCGCTCTCGGCGGCATGTTCGAAGCCTACGAGGTTCATCGCCGGGCTTTCCAGCTCCAGCTCCAGGGCTTGGCCATCGAGCACCACATTGAGCTGAGCGATGCCATGTTCGTGGGCGTCGAGGCTGCCGTGTTCGTCGTGGTCATGGGTATGCTCGTGGTCGCTGGCCTGGGCAGCGGCCAGTGGCAACAGGGCGAAAGGCAGGGCAAGCAAGAGGCGGCGCATGGATGTCTCCGGTGATAGCGGTAAGTTGAGTTACGTTATAACAATTTTATGTCGTCTGGCCAGCGTCCCTTGGCGGCATGTGGGTGACGTGGGAGCATGTCCGCAGATCATTCGAGGATAGAGACATGGTGCGCATTCGTGGGCGGGTCGGCGATTGGCCGGTGGACCTGACAGTGGAGCTGGACGCCGAGGATTGGGCTCAGTTGGCTCAGCACCTTGCGCCGGCCGTGGCGACCGAGCCGCAGCCTGCCGCCCCGGCCGTTGCTGCCCCCGCCGCTATGCACGCACCGGCTGACGCCTTATGGCAAACCACCCTGGAGCTGCTGCGCAATGCCGGGCAGATCGAGGGCCCGCAACTGCTCGCGCAATTGGCCGCGCTGGCCGGTGGCGAGGCGGCCGGCAAGCGCCTGCTGGTGCGCCTGCGCCATAGCAGCCAGGTGCGGATGGAGACGGGCGTGGATGCGCCTATCTATCACTGGGTGGGCGAACCGCAGCGATAAGCTTCAAGCTATAAGCGGCAAGTGAGAGCAAGAGCAAAAGCTCGACAGCGCCAGAATTCGAGGGGGCGTGCATTTTCATCGAGGGGCAGGAGGGCGGGCGTAGGTTGGCGCTGAGCCTGCGAAACCCAACAAGCACTTTGCGGCGGTTATGTTGGGCTTCGCGGAGCTCAGCCCAACCTACAGTCTTGCTTTTAGCCTGTAGGGCGGGTGAAACCCGCCATGGTTGCCGCGGCGAGAAAACACGGCGGGTTGCACCCGCTCTACGTTTAGGTCCTCTGTACTGCGATCAATAGATCGCCTGATACAGCTTGCGCCGGTAGGCGGTGACCAGCGGGTGTTCATTGCCGAGCAGGTCGAAGACTTGCAGCAGGGTTTTGTGCGGCAGGCCGTCGGCGTAGTTGCGGTTGCGGACAAACAGCTTGAGCAGGGCTTCCAGCGCCGGTTCGTAGTGCTGGCGCGCCAGTTGCTGGATCGCCAACTGATAGCAGGCCTCGTCGTCTTCGCCGTTCTGCGCCAGGCGGGTTTTCAGGTCGGCGACCTCGGGCAGGTCGGCGGCCTGGCGCAGGAAGGTCAATTGCGCACGGGCGCCGGCCAGGGCCTGTTTATGTTCGTCGCCGCTCACCGCATCGAGCGCGGCCTCGGCTTCGCCCAGTTCGCCACGTTCGGCCAGGCAGCGGGCGTAAAGGATCAACGCTGCGGCATGCTGGTTGTTTTCCGTCAGTAGCACTTTGAGCAGGGCTTCGGCATCGCCGATGCGGCCCTCGGCGAACAAGGCCTGAGCGGCCTCCATGGGATCGGCCGCGGCGGGCGCCGGTTCGGCCACATGGGGCTTGAGCATTTCGCGGATCGCCGACTCCGGTTGCGCGCCGCTGAAGCCGTCGACCGGCTGGCCATCCTTGAACAGCACCACAGTGGGCAGGCTGCGGATGCCGAAGCGCGCGACTATGTCATGCTCGGCATCGCAATTGACCTTGGCCAGCAGCAACTCGCCCTGGTAACCCTCGGTGATCTGCGCCAGCAGCGGCATCAGCGCCTTGCAGGGCGCGCACCATTCGGCCCAGAAATCCACCAGCACCGGCTTATGGAAGGAGTTTTCAATGACCAGTTGTTCGAAGCTGGCGCTGCCGGAGATATCAAAAATGTAGGGGGAGTCGCTCATGGTCGGTCTCGGCTGGGCGAAATGATAAGTGGACTATAAATGTGGGCGCGGGGCGCTGGATACAAGCGCGCGGCTCAATCCCGTTGCGCATGATAGAGGCTGACATGGCGGAACTCCGCCGGCTCGGCCAGATCCGGCCAGGTGCAGGCTTCCAGGATATCCAGGCGTTGATACAGCGGATGCTGGAAATCGCGGACCCTCGAGTCGGCCACCAGCGCCTGGCGCCCGCGGCTGAGGAATTGGTCGAGCATGACTTGCGAAGTTTCGAGGCAGCTGAAATCTGGCCGCTCGAACC
>CBIHQF010000187.1:0-7250 GCA_966211665.1 uncultured Pseudomonas sp.
TAGCTGTTCTTGTCCTGCAGATCGAAAGTGCTGCCATCGTTGGGGTGCGGAATGACGAACTCGGCGTTGGCGAACACGTACTTGGTGTAAGGCACCTTCTGCAGACGCAGACCGTGGATGGCCTGGACGTTGGGCACGGTGATCATCTTGTCGCACTTCATGATATCCAGACGGATACGCGCGACCCGGCTGTTGGCCTTGTCGTTGATGAACAGGTACTTGCCGTCGTATTTACCATCGGTCATGGAGATATGCGGGTGGTGGCAATCGCCGTTCTGGAACTTGGCGCTGTCACCCATGATGTGCTTGCTTTCGTTGGTCAGTCCCCAGCCGGTGGCCGAGTCGACGTTGAATACCGGGATGCGCATCAGTTCGCGCATCGAAGGCACACCCACCACCCGCACTTCGCCCTGGTGGCCACCGCTCCAGAAACCGTAGTAATCGTCCAGCTCGCCCGGGCCGACGTGAATCTTGGCCTTCGATTCGCTGACCGCAGCGGCCCAGGATTCGCGGGTCATCACAGTGCCGCCCAGCGCCGTCGCGGCCACTGCCGCACCGGTGATGGCCGAGGCGCCGAGGAAACCGCGGCGGCTCAGGCCGGGCTTTTCCAATTGTTCGCTGTTTTCTTTGTCTGCGCTTTTCGGGGTGTTCTTCGACTCTTTATCGCTCATGGGTTCTGCTCCTTGACTGGATAAAACTGACGGTCGAGCAGGCCGTACCCTGGCTGCCGAAAGGCGCGCTCAGGGAACGACCACTTGCACTACCGGGATCAAATCGGGCTGTAAGGGCGCCGGCTTGCCGCGTTTCTTTTTCTTCAGGATCAGCGGCGGGCACTTGTCGTGGTTGTGGTAGGTCATCTGGCAATCGAGGCAGTAGTGGCACTCGTTGGCATTGATATGGCCGTCCGGGTGGATCGCCTGGATCTCGCATTCCTTGGCGCACAGCTGGCAAGGGTTGCCGCATTCCTTACGGCGTTTGAGCCAGTCGAACAGGCGGAACTTGCTCGGAATGGCCAGCGCCGCGCCCAGCGGGCAGACGTAACGGCAGTAGACCTTGCGGGTGAAGATGTTGATCACCAGGAGCAGCGCCGCGTAGAGCACGAACCACCATTGACGATCGAACTTCAGGGTGATGGCGGTCTTGAACGGCTCCACCTCGGCGAAGCGTTCGGCGGTGGACAGCGACTCCAGGGACAGGCCGAACAGCAGCAACAGGATGATGTACTTGATCGCCCACAACCGCTCATGCACGGCGAAGGGCAATTCGTACTGCGGGACTTTGAGCTTGCGTGCGGCCTCGTTGATCAGCTCCTGCAGGGCGCCGAACGGGCACAACCAGCCGCAGAACACGCCGCGGCCCCAGAGCAGGATGCTGGCGGCGGTGAAGGTCCAGAGGATGAAGATCACCGGGTCGGTGAGAAACAACTCCCAGCGGAAATCCTGCACCAGGGCGTGGACGAAGGTCAGCACGTTGACCACCGACAACTGGCCCAGGGCGTACCAACCGATGAATACCACGGTGAAAATCAGGTAGCCGCGACGCAGCCAGTGGAGAAAATGCGGGCGCTGGGTGAATTTGTCCTGGAGGAACAGGATCACCGTGAGCAGCAGCAAGGCCACGACTATCACGCCGATCTGAAAGCTCCTCTGGTACCAGATGTTCAGCCATAACGGCCGGTTAGCTTCCTCTATCGCGGCCAGCTCGGCGGCGGTCGGCAGCGGCCGTTCGAGGTATTCCTCGGGCATCTGGTAACCGAGTTCGAAACTGCTGAACATGCCGCTGGTGGGGCCGGTCTGGCGACGCACCAGCAGCTCCAGGGTCCAGGGCGAGCCGGGGTCGAACTCGGATGAAGCGCGGACGATGAAGATAGACATCTCATCGAATTCGGGCATGCCGGCGGCGAACACATCGGACAGACGCTCATGGTCCATGTCGCGGAAGCTGATGGTGTTGCCGAACTGGCGCAGTTGCACCCGATCGAAAATACCGCCGCGCACGTAGCCCGAGCCCTTGTAGGAATATTTGCCGCTGCCCAGCACGGCAATCGCCTGCTCGCCGGGTTTGAGCTGTTCCATCAGAAACCGGTACTGGTTGTCGCCGAGCAGATTGCGGCCGATGGTCGGCGCATTCAGGTGCGCGGTATAGAGATCGATAAAGGTCTCATCGACTTGCTCGGGCGCGGCAACGTCCACCCCTTCGGCTTCGGTGCCCTTGAAGGCTTCGTCGACCTGACCGTGGGTCAGGTGCAGGCGGCGGATCGCACCGTTGCCGATGAGCTGAGCCCAATCGGCGATCTGGTAGTTATCCAGGCGCACGCTTGCCGGCTTCTGCGTCAGGCCCGCATCGTCTTCGATCAGACCGAGCGACACCGCCACCTTGTGCGCGGCGCGCATCACCACCTCGTTGACCACCATCACCGTTACGGTGGCGCCGGTGACCGCATCGACCGTCACCGCATCCGGGTCGCTGGAGCGCCCGACCACCACCCGCTGGTTGACCTTGATGCCCTGATACTTGGCACTGAAGGTGTGCAGCTTGGCCTCGGGGATACCGATCAGCAGGATCGGCTCATGGTGTTCGAGCACATAGGCGTCCTGAATCACGCCCTCGGTGTCGAGGATCACCTGCATATTGATCGGCTTGCCGGAATAGGCCGGAATATCGACTACATCCAGGCTCTGGAACACATAGCCGAGCACCTTGTCGCCGCTGGACAGGGTGCGCACCTTGAATTCGCCTTGCGGCTCGGAAGGCGCATCGGCGTCGGGGAAGACCGAATCGATGCGTTGCTGTTCGATTTCGCCGTAGCTCTTGGCATGCAGCGCCGAAACCATGGCAAGCATCATCACCAGCACAAGCCCCAGTCCTCTCAGCGATGAACGCTGGGCTCGAGACAGTGCGGACGGGTCGATACTCATGGGCTGTTCGGCTTCTGCGGCGGGTTCGTGCAGCCATCCTAGGGGAAGCCCCCAGCCCCGCCCCTTGACCAGAATCAAGTTGCGAAAAAGCGCTGCCGCGCCGCTCTGGAATCAAGGTCTCAGACCGTAGGGCGGGTTGGCCCGGTCGACCGCGTTTTCCAAACCCCGTAGGGCGGGTGCAACCCGCCAAGATTTGTACGCGCCCATGCCTCTGGCGGGTTTCACCCGCCCTACGTTACTGGCGCCGGACTTGTTCCGGGCAACGGCAACTCAGCGCTCGTAGCCCGAATAAGCCTAGGCGCAATCCGGGGCCGATCTGGCGGCACGCAACGGTTTCGCGTTTTGCAAACCACTCTGAAGACGTTGGGCTTCGCAGGCTCAGCGCCAACCTACGTCGCTTAGCTACTGTGCGGTGTCAGATATGCCGCAGTCGCGCCGCGCGTGGCTTCGCTGGCTTTCAGCTCCAGACGGGCGATGCTGCGCAGATGCACCTGATCCGGGCCGTCGGCGAAGCGCAGGGCGCGGCCGGTGGTCCACATGTCGGCCAGCGGCGTATCCGGGGTCAGGCCCATGGCACCATAGACCTGCATGGCACGGTCGACCACGCGGGTGTGCATGCCCGGCACCAGGGCCTTGATCATGGCAATCTCCTTGCGCGCGGCCTTGGCACCGATTTCGTCGATCATCCAGGCGGTCTTGAGCACCAATAAACGCGCCTGTTCGATCTCGATACGCGACTCGGCGATCCAGTCGCCGATATTGGCGTACTGATGCAGGTACTTGCCGAAAGCCTTACGCTCCTGGGCGCGCTCGACCATCAGCTCCAGAGCCAGCTCGGCCATGCCGATCGAGCGCATGCAATGGTGAATCCGCCCCGGCCCGAGGCGCGCCTGGGCCATCATGAAACCCGCGCCCTCCTCGCCCAGCAGATTGCCGACCGGCACCCGCACATCGCGCAGTAGCAATTCGCTGTGCCCTTCCGGGGCGATATGGTTCATCACCGGGATGTTGCGCAGCAGCTGCACACCGGGTGTGTCGAACGGCACCAGAATCATGCTCTGCTGGCGATGGGCATCGGCGTTCGGGTCGGTCTTGCCCATTACTATCAGCAGTTTGCAATCGGGGTGCGAGGCATTGGTGATAAACCACTTGCGCCCGTTGATCACATACTCATCGCCGTCGCGGCGGATCAGGGTCTGGATATTGCTGGCGTCCGATGAGGGCACGTCCGGCTCGGTCATGGCGAAGGCCGAGCGGATTTCCCCTTCGAGCAACGGCAGCAACCAGCGCGCCCGTTGCTCGGGGGTGGCGAACAGATGCAGCAGCTCCATATTGCCGGTGTCCGGCGCGTTGCAATTGAACACCTCGGAAGCCCAATGCACACGGCCCATGATCTCCGCCAGGGGCGCGTATTCCAGGTTGCTCAAGGCCGTGCCCGGTTCGTCCGCGTGCAGCGACGGCAGGAACAGATTCCACAACCCTTCTGCACGTGCCAGGGCCTTGAGGTCGGCCATAAAGGGCGCCGGAAACTGCCCGGCCGCCACCGCCGCATGCCATTCGCCGATGCGCGGCACTATATGGGCGTCCATGAAATTGCGCAGCTGCAAACGCAGCGCTTCGGTGCGGGGGCTGTAGGCAAAGTGCATGGCGAACCTCGTATCTATCATGGGGTTGAGGCTCCACGTTAGGCCGCCGCCTGGACAAAACCCAGGATATCCACCGGCCTGAATCGGCGCTCATCACAGCGGCGCAATAGGCGCGCAAGCTTGATCGAGATCATTACCGTGGGCGGGAAAGCTGCTAGGGCTTTTGTAGTCCGGATGCAATCCGGGAACGGGATGGACAGGGTTGTAGACCGTAGCCCGGATTAGCCTAGGCGTAATCCGGGAGACCGATTCCCTGGATTACGCTGGCGCTAATCCAGGCTACGAGACTGCTGTCACCTACCAGTGCAGGTAGAACATACCCTTGGCCAGCAACACGATGCCGAGCATCTGCGCCAACACCGCCCAGTGCAGCTTGCGGTACAGCGCCGGAGTCATGCGCCCGGACCTGAGCAGCATGGCGACCAGGCCGAAGCTGAGAAATACGCTGACGGCCAGGACTATCTTCAGGCTCAGCAAGGTGGAGAAGCTGCTGGCGAAGGGGGCGCTCAGGGCCTGACGGTGATACCAGGCCAGGCCGATACCGGCACCGTAAACCAGCAACACCACCCAATGCAGCACGGTGCGCGAGCGTTTGCCGAGGGCCTGTTCCAGTTCGACCACCGCGCCGGGATCGAGCTGTGGCTTGACCTTGGCGAGGATCATCACCTCGAAGAACAGCGCGCCGATAAAGGCGATGGCGCCGAGCAGGTGCAGGGTATGCAGGAGTGAATAGCTCATCAAAGTCTCCTCATGAGCCGTTTTGAAATGCTCAGCTGGTTTCTACACCGTGCGCGAGAAGTTGCCCTTCTGCGCTTCGCCAAGATAGGCATCGAAGGCCATGGCCACGCTGCGCATCAGCAAATGCCCTTGCGGCAACAGCAGCAGCGCGTCGTCGTGGATTTCCACCAGGCGATCGGCCACATGCTCATCGAGCGCGGCCAGGGCGTCGGCGAAGTAGTCCTTGAAGTCGATGCCGTGGCGCGCCTCGATTTTGCCGAAGTCGATACGGCCGTGGCACATCAGATCGCTGATCACCTCGCGGCGCAGCATATCGTCGGCGTTCAGGCGGTAGCCGCGATGCACCGGCAGCAGGCCCTGGTCGAGGCGCGCGTAATACTGCGAGAGTTCCTTGACGCTCTGGCTGTAGCTGTCGCCGACCTTGCCGATCGAGGACACGCCGAGGCCGATCAAGTCGCAATCGGCGTGGGTGGAATAGCCCTGAAAATTACGTTGCAACGTGCCGTTGGCCCGCGCCAAAGCCAGCTCGTCGTCCGGCAAGGCGAAGTGGTCCATACCGATATACACATAGCCGGCGGCGGTCAGGCGTTCGATGGTCAGTTCCAGCAATTCCAGCTTGCGCTCCGGCGGCGGCATGTCCTCGCGACGGATCAAACGCTGCGCCCGCACCAGTTCCGGCAGGTGCGCGTAGCTGTAGGCGGCGATGCGGTCCGGACGCAGGGCGATGATCTTGCTCAGGGTCACGTCGAAGCTGGCCACTGTCTGCTGCGGCAGGCCGTAGATCAGATCGACGCTAACCGACTTGAACCGCGCCTCGCGCGCCGCGGCCACCAGGGCGTAGACCTGTTCCTCGCTCTGCACGCGGTTGACCGCCGCCTGCACCTGCGGGTCGAAGTCCTGCACACCGAAGCTCAGGCGGTTGAAGCCCAGCGCACGCAGTTCATGGATGCGCTCGGGGCTGATGGTGCGCGGGTCGACCTCGATGGAAAACTCGTGTTCGTCGCTGTCGTCCATATCGAACGCCTGGTGCAGGCAGTCCATCAGACCGGCCAACTGCTCGCTGGTCAGGTAGGTCGGGGTGCCGCCGCCGAAATGCAGCTGGGTGAGCTTGCGCGTGCCATCGAACAGCGCCGCCTGCATGGCGATCTCGCGCTTGAGGTAGTCCAGGTACTCGACCGCACGGTGGGTCTTCTGGGTGATGATCTTGTTGCAGGCGCAGTAGTAACACAGGCTCTTGCAGAACGGGATATGGATATACAGCGACAGCGGTTTGGGCGCGACCGCGCGGTTGCTGGCCTCGGCGGCGCTCTGATAGTCGTCCATGGCGAAGGCCTGATGGAACTGCGGCGCCGTCGGATAGGACGTATAACGCGGCCCAGGGCGATCGTATTTCTCGACCAGGGCGCGATCAAAACTCAGCGATTGGGCCATGCTCGACCACCTCTACTAGCGAAACGACCTCCCGATAGAAGACAGCGCGAAGCGTCGGCCACGGAAGGCATGAAAAGGTATAGCGCACAGGGGATGAAGAACACCGCCCTGCCCGGCTCGGTAATTGAATGCCGCGATTGTAAGGCGCGTGCCCGAGCGGCATACCTGATCGAGGTCAATCAAGATGCAGATGGTGCTGATCGTGGGAGTGCAGCCTCCACGCTTTGGCGTCCACCAGCCGCTGCCGTTGGTGACGCGGAGCGTCACAGGCTTGCTACCACGCTGGAGCGTGGGAGCCATCAAGCTATCAAATCGTGGGAAGCCATCAATATCAGCACAGACCACGCAGCGCCGAGCTTACACCGATCAGTCCCCTCGCCCCTTTGGGGAGAGGGTTAGGGTGAGGGGGCAATTCGTGCGCCAGCCAAAGCATTCCAGACAGACGCCAATCAGCCTGTAGGGTGCGCCGTGCGCACCAGATCGTAGGTTGGAGCTCCGCGAAGCCCAACAAGGACTT
>CBIHQF010000188.1:0-7231 GCA_966211665.1 uncultured Pseudomonas sp.
AACCTTCCGTGAGCACGTGTCATGCGCAACCCACTTACAAAGCTGCTGGAAGTTCCATCCTGGAATGGGGCGGTGATCTTACATGTTTCAGGAACCGGTACGCCGCGCGCCTCTGCAAATTTATAATTTTCTAGTTGATCATACGGATTAGTGCTTTTCCCAAAAATCTTGTATACATGTTTATCGGTGATGTATACGGTTCCCTCACGAGATGTTGCTTCGCTTGAGATCAACTCCCCTGCTATTCTCTTTACCATTTTTAGCACCCTTACCTATCGATCCATCAACCAAATCAAGACAAACAATTTCTTATGGACTCTTAAATAGCTTCCAGCAAGATATAAGATAGACTTTCGCATGACACCTTTCTTGCGTTGATCTAATGCGATCATTCAAAGGATGCATCAAGAGTAAAGAGCACCGGAAAATGGTCACTGCGAATTTTCTTACCCCCACAGGTCCGAACAATCTCAATGGTTTCGTAATCGCTATTGGTTTTTTCCTGGATAGCGCCATCACAGTAAGATTTCCAGTGGTTCACATACTTCACATAGGCGTAATCCAGCAGGCGAAGGGTTCCTTGTAAAACGCACTTTTCAATGCCTTGATTGAACATATACTCCCATAAGTAATCCTGTGGTTTTGTATTAAAAAACATACCCCGCTCTTGCAGGTCTTTCAATTCCTTGGTAGCCAATTCGAAAGTTACGTTAGAAACACTGACATGGGTATAGCCCGAACCACTTGGAGCTAAACACTTCAAGCCTTTTATTTCGTTATGTGCACTTTGTATCGGTACGTTCAAATCCCCACCAAAGAAAATAAGCTCCTTAATACCCAGAGTCTCTGAATTGTCTTGTATGAAGGCGATCGTGTCGATAATGTTTGCAGACGCCAAGTAAGAGGAATTTGCATGATAGAAAGCAAACCCATATGCGGATTTCTTGTGTCGGATAAGTAACGGCGCACGCTGTTCGCTGGAAGAGAGAATATACTTATCCGAAACATCCTCGAATTCATCCGCAATTGAATTCTTTATGAATACTATGGATCCTAAAGTCGTATGCTTCTTCTTACCTCCTTCCTGCTTGAGGGTCGAAGTAGCGGTGTAGTAACCGGATAAATCATTGATTAATTTTTCATTCACATCGCCCGTCTTACCGGTTTCGAACAGAGCAAAAATATCAATCTTTTTCTGCAACAGATAATACTCTAGAAATTCTTTTTTCTCGGCATACGCGTCCGACACTACACCTTTCTGATTATCAAAATGCTGGGTGTTCCAAATCATTATTGTGTAAGACATGACCTAGCACCTCGTGCAACCAATCCTGCGCTATTTATTTGATTTGGTAGCCGTTTCGTTACTCACGCTAAAACGAATATTGCAATCCAGGCTGTAGCGACTCACTCCAACACCCACTCCGCCAACTTCCCCGCCACTTCCGTCATCAATACATTCTCGATATCCCTGACCCCCGCCGAGCTGCACTTGGCCAGTACCGCCTGGACGATGCCGGGGTCGAAGTCGAATTGTTTTCCGGTCGCGGCCTTGTAGCGGGCACGGAGTTTATTGAGTTTGGCTTTGACGATATTTTCCAGGGTGGCGTCGTCGAGGTTGCGGTAGGGCACCACGGTCATACGTGCGAGGAAGGCCGGGCGGAAGTTGCGCAGCAGTTCCTGGCGCAATTGGTTGTTGAACATTTCACTGCCGAGCTGTTCGGCCGGGGTGTCGAGGATCAGTTCGGCGCCGACGTTGCTGGTGGCGAGCATCACAGTGTTCTTGAAATCCACCACCAGGCCGGTGCCGTCTTCCATCACGCCTTTGTCGAAGACGTTGTAGAAGGCTTCGAGCACATCGGGGTGGGCCTTTTCGATTTCATCGAGCAGCACCACCGAATAGGGTCTGCGCCGTACCGCTTCGGTGAGCACGCCGCCGCTGCCGTAGCCGACGTAGCCGGGCGGTGCGCCTTTGAGCTGGCTGACGGTATGGGCTTCCTGGTATTCGGAGAGGTTGATGCTGATCAGGTTGCGTTCGCCGCCGTACAGAGCATCGGCCAGGGCATAAGCGGTTTCGGTTTTGCCGACGCCGGTGGGGCCGACCAGCAGGAACACCCCGACCGGCTTGGCCGGGTCGGTGAGGCCGGCGCGGTAGGCCTGGATGCGCTGGGCGATGGTGCCGAGGGCGACGTCCTGGCCCATCACCCGCTGGCCCATGCGCTGGCCAAGGGTGCGCACGGCATGGGCTTCGTCAGCGAGCATCTTGCCCACCGGGATGCCGGTCCAGCCGGCGATCACCGCGGCGACTATCTTCGAGTCCACCTGTTCGGGCACCAGCGGATCGTCCTGGCGGATCGCTTCCAGGCCGTGTTCCAAACGGACCAGTTCGGCGGCCAGTTGGTCGATACGGCTGTCCAGTTCCTTGGCCGGTTTGCTGGCGTCGGCGCTTTCGCTCAGGGCCAGCAGTTCGCGGCGGGTTTCCAATAACTCGCGAACCGCCTCGCGTTCTTCGCCCCAGCGAGTTTCCAGCTCGCGAATGCTCTGGGCGTTGCCGAGGGTTTCGCTGTCCAGTTCGCCGATGCGCGCGCTGTGGTCGAGGCCGGTGGCCTGTTCGCGCTTGAGCCGCTCGAGTTCGTCCTGCACCGCGACCTGGCGGTGGCGCAGGCTTTCCAGTTGCGGCGGCACGTCGTGCTGAGCCAGGGCGACGCGGGCGCAGGCGGTGTCGAGGATGCTGATGGCCTTGTCCGGCAACTGGCGGCCGGAGATATAGCGATGGGAAAGCTTCACCGCATCGTGAATCGCCGCATCCAGCACCTGTACGCCGTGGTGCTGTTCCAGCTTGCTGGCGACGCCACGCAGCATCTCGACGGCGGTGGCTTCATCCGGCTCTTCCACCTGCACCAGCTGGAAACGCCGGGTCAGCGCCGGGTCTTTCTCAAAGTATTTTTTGTATTCAAGCCAGGTGGTGGCGGCCACGGTGCGCAGCTCACCGCGGGCCAGGGCCGGCTTGAGCAGGTTGGCCGCGTCGCTACCGCCTTCGGCGCCGCCGGCACCGATCAGCGTGTGGGCCTCGTCGATAAACAGGATGATCGGCTTATCGGCATTGCGCACGCCGTCGATCACGCCTTTCAGACGCTGCTCGAACTCGCCTTTGACCCCGGCGCCGGCTTGCAGCAAGCCGAGATCGAGTACTCGCACCGCAACATCTTTGAGCGGCGGCGGCACGTCGCCGGCGGCGATGCGCAGGGCCAGGCCCTCGACCACCGCGGTTTTGCCGACACCGGGGGCGCCGACCAGGATCGGGTTGTTCTGTCTGCGCCGCAGGAGGATGTCGATGGTCTGGCGGATCTCGCCGTCGCGCCCGACGATCGGGTCGATGCGGCCGTTGCGCGCGTCCTCGGTGAGGTCCTGGGTGAACTGGTCGAGCAGCGATGGCTCGCTGCCGGCCTTGGCGCCTTTAGCTGGTTTGCCGGTCACAACGGCGCCGCTTTCGCGCGACGGCGCGGTCCACTCCTGCAAGTTGCTGCGCAGCGCCTCGCGGGGGATGCGCAACAATGAGGAAGCACTGTTGAGCAACAGCGCGCGGCGTTCGTCGCGGTCGAGCAGGGCCAGCAGCAGCATGCCCGAGCGCACGCTTTCCAACCGCTGCACGCTGGCTTGCAACACGGCATCCTCGAGCACCGCCACGGTCTGATTGGAGAACGCCGGCGTGCGGGTGCAACCGCCCTTGAACAGCTCGAGCGCCAGGTTGATTTCGGCGGCCAGGGCATCGCGCTCCAGGCCGAAGCGTGGCAGCAGACAAGCCAGGTCGCCGCCTTCGATATCCAACAGTTCCAGCAGCAGGTGCTCGATTTCCACATAGTGATGGCTGCGTTGCATGCAGCGCTGGGCGGCGCGCTCCAGGGCGCGGCGGCAATCGCCGTTGAGGCGGGTGACCAGGGTTCCGAGATCCATGTTCAGACACTCTCCGCGGCGATCAGACGCGTATCGATATGACGCAATTGGCGCTTAGGTTCGCGTTCCAGCCAACTGCTCCAGCTGGCCCGCGGCGGCGCCTGGCGATTCAAGGTCAGGCCAGGGGTTTCGCTGACCAACAAACGCAGCGAGCAATCCAGATCGGGGCCGAAGTAGAACCTGGCCAGCGCGGCCAATTGGCCATGGGCCGGGCCGTCCGGCAGGAAGCTCGGGTAGCGCTTGCCGTTGAGCGGGCCGAGCACGATGCGAATGCCGGCATGCTCGTCCCACACCCGCTTGCCGGCCACGGCCGTATGGCCGAGGCTCAGGTTGCGCCCGGGACGCCCCAGGCAACTGCGGCTGGCGGCGGGGATCTCGCGCCAGGCGCCCTGGAATTGCTCGACGCGCACGGTCACGGCGAAGTGATGGCGGACGATGGTTTCGAAGCCGGCCAGGGAACGCCGCGCCCCGGCGAACAGTGCGGCACGGGCCATGATCAATCCGTCAGGAATCGTCTGACGCCCTTGCAGCGGGCGCGGCAACAGGCCGGTGAGGGCGCGCAACTGGTCGTGCACCGGACTTTCTTCGGGCGGCACGAAACCGATCGCCACCCGGTGCTTGCAGAGAATGCGATAGAGCAGCGACAGCAGGCGGTGCTGGAACAGGTCGAGGAATTCCGCCGGGCCGTGGTCCTTGAGCCGGGCGCGTTGTTGCAACCATTCCTGATAGGCGTAGGGCAGCGGCCCGTCCGGCCCGCCGAGGCCGAACACCGGGGTGCTGAGCACCGGCTGCGCGTGCTCGGAATATTCCAGCCGCGCGACCTGGCTGGCGGCGAACAGCGGCGTCAAAGGCCCGCGCAACCGCACGGCCTCACGCCGTGGGTCGATGCCTTGGCCCAGCGGCGTCGCCCGCGGCTGCGCACGCTCGAGCAGCAACAGCGCCTGCAACAGTTCGAACGCCTGCGGCTCGTCGCGCAGGCGCTCGCCTACAGCGACAGCGGTTCGCCGACCTGGGGACGCCATGTCTTGATCTCCTTATCGCCGATCAGCAGTACGGTGCGTACGAAACGGTTGGTATTGGCATAGAGCGAGAAGAAATTCGCCAGCACGCCAGAAAACAACAAAGGGCTGGCACCGGCGAAATACTGCGGATCGAGGCTGACACGCACTTCCAGGCCGTTGCGCCAGCCACGCCAAGCATCGCGGCCGACCCGCTCGACGATACGCACGCTGGTGATTCCGACCAGGCCGTCGATCTGCCGGCGGGCGGCGGTTTCATCGCGAAGGTTATGCAGGGTGAGCATTTCCTTGAGCGTGGCGAGGGCCTTTTCACCCTCCACCAACGACAGGTGATTGAGCGTCAGTTGCGATACCAGCCGCCAACGTGAGGCGCCGCCCAGTGCCGGCAGCGATTGCGCATGGGGCGAGCGCAGCAGGCTGACGCGCAGCACCGGGCCGGGCCGCTCGAAATCCAGACGTGTGCCGGCCGGCAGGGTTTCCGCCAAGTGGCGGTTGGTGCAGAGCAATTCGGCGGTGAGGCTGTAGTCGGGAATATCGACGGCCGGGTTGAAGTGGGTGTCGACCAGGCTCAGCAGCATGTCGGTGCCGTGCCGTCCCGGATTGCGTCCGGAAACGCGCCGGGCGTGCCAGAACAAGCGGCCTTCACCCATGCCGTGCTGGCAGGCGTAGTAGGGCGCGATCCATTGCGCGCGCTGGCCGGCGCCGGCGCGCAGGTTGCGAATGCTGTGGATTTCCGTGCTGTTCTCGCGGTAGGCGTCGGCGATCAGCCGGTACTCGCTGCGGGTGCCGTCCGGGCGCAACGGTTCGGAGGTACGCGGGAACAGATTGATCACCGGCGCGCAGCCGAGAACGACGTCTTCCTTGCGCAGGCTGAGCCGCGCGGAGGGTGTACGGTCGAACAGGATATAGACGTCCAGCCAGTCGACGGCGTCGGCGGGAATGCCGATCGGTATGTCGAAGAAGGCGAATTTTTCCGGGCAGGCGAAGTATTCCGCCAGCAGCCGCAGGCCCGGATGCAGCCCATCCTCGTCCGGTAGCAGGGTTTCGTCGGGGCCGAAACCGACCGCTTCGGGGCACCCGGAAGCGGCGCGCGGCTGACTGCCGGGTACGCCACACAGGGTCTGCAAGGCGTTGCCGCAAATCAGGTCATAAAGCACCGCGGCGGTCACCGGCGAACCACCGAGGTGGATGCGCAGGGTCTTGATCGGCAGTGCGCTCCATGGCTCCTCGCCGACGCAACGCAGGCTCAGGCGTAGCGCCGAGCGGGCCAGCGGCACGCCGGTCAGGGCCTGGGTTTCTTCGGTGTCGAGCAGCACCGCGTCGGCCACTTCCAGCGGCCAAAGGGTAACCGGGGCGGTGCTGCGGAAATGTACGCTGTCGCCGGCATTGGTGATGACGAACAGCGGGGTATCGCGGGGCAAGGAATAGCCTTCGCTGAGATTACCCTTGCTCGGGTCCGGTTCGAAGCGGGCGATGGCGCAGGACGGCAAAGGCCGCAACGCCAGCGGATAGAGTTGCTCGAGCAGGGCATCGCTGAATTCGGCGTAGCCGTCGTCGAGGCGCCGTTGCAGGCGCGCGGAGAGTAGCGAGAAACTTTCCAGCAGGCGCTCGACATGTGGGTCCGGACATTCGCCGGCGGACAGCTCGAGGCGGCTGGCGATCTTCGGGTAACGTTCGGCGAAGCCGGCACCGGCCTGGCGCAACCAGGTCAGTTCGCGTTGGTAATAATCCAGCAGTTCTTCGTCAATCGAATCGCTCATGCACCACCCCGTCGGCCATATCCATCACGAAGGCCACCGGCCAGATCTCGCTGCCGCCACTGCGCAGCTGTCCGGCGATGCGCACACGCAGGGCATGGCGGCTGCCATCCAAGGGTTGCACGTCCACCTCGCTCAGTTGCAGGCGCGGTTCGAAATGCGCGATCGCCAGACGGATTTCCCGCGCCAGCTTGAGGCGGTCGTCGCTGCGGTCGGCATACAGACCGCTCCAATCGGCGATGCCGTAGTCGATCACGGTCATTTGTTTGAGCCGCGAACGCTGCGCGCGCCGGGTATTGAGCAGACGCAGCAGCTCCTCGCGCACCGATTCGCTCAGCGCCTGACGGTCGAAAACCGGGACCTGAGCGAACCCGGCCCCGTCCTGCGAGGCCAGGCGGTCGAGCAGCGGCGCCCGGCTGCGTTGCCGGAACGCAGCCACCGTTTACTTGACGACCTTGTTGGCGGCCAACAGGGCTGCTCGCCTTGATTGTGCCACCCAGC
>CBIHQF010000189.1:0-7219 GCA_966211665.1 uncultured Pseudomonas sp.
GCTGCTATCCGCCAGGTTGGACTCGAACATGATGAAGATCACGCTCTGCGAGAACTCCTGGCCGTACACCAGAAAATAGCCAAAGGCGCTCAAGGAGCACAGCCAAAGGGGAATACCGATGATCGCCGCCAACTGCCGAGCGCGCGCCGGAAACAGCAACAAAGGCACCAGCCACAGCGCGCTGGCCAGAAACGCCTGACGAAAGCCGGAGAAACCGGCGGTGCCGGTCAACTGGATGAGCAATTGGGTGACGCCGGAGAAATACCAGAAAAACAAAAACGCCCAACCCAAACCGGCCCAATCGACGCCCTTGCGCTGCGGGTTTAGCCCTAATGCCGACATGGCGACCTCATGACAACTGAATGACCGCCTCGTTATGCCAGCAGGGATGTGAAAATTTCGTCATGGCAAACTAATGGCCGACAATCGGGTTGCGACCCGACCGGTTGGAACGCCCGGGCGAGACAGACGGCCAACCCGGAGTCGCCTTTGCATGAATGCGCTTGGTCTGACTAGGCTGGATGTCCTCTCCTTTGCTAGCCTTCATCGAGTCCCGCACCTAGCGAGCACCTCTTGTCAGTGAATAAATCCCTGCTTTGCTCCAGCCTCCCCTGCTCGGCGAACGAAGAAACGCCAGCGGACGTTGGATTTGCACGCGCAGCTACAGAGCGCTCGATGTGCTGACGCGCCCCATAACGCCTCGCTACTGGCAAATCCGCTGCTGCGCGCTGCTTTTGTACGCGCTGCTGGCAGGCCAGGCCACCGCCGAGAGCCCGCCGAGCTACCGTGTCGGGGTGGAGGATGTCGATTACTACCCGATCTTTTCCGCCGCACCGCCGGACTATCTTTATCGCGGCTATGCGCGCGACCTGCTCGACCTGTTCGCCAGTCACGAACGCATCCACCTCACTTACGTGCCGCTGCCGGTACGTCGCCTCAGCCATGAATTCCGCGCCGGCCGGCTCGACCTGGTCTTCCCCGACAACCCGCGCTGGGAGGTGGAGGAAAAGGGTCAGTTGACCATTGCCTATTCCAAGCCGCTGCTGGTGTTCCAGGATGCCATGCTGGTACTGCCGGAACGGCTCGGCGAGCCGCTGGAGAACTACCGCACGCTCGGTTTCATCCGCGGCTTCACGCCCTGGAAGTTCCAGGAACAGATCACGGCCGGGCAAGTGCAGATCAAACAATCGCCGAACCCGCAGGGGCTGATCCACATGACCCTGTCCGGCTATATCGACGCCGCCAACATGGCGCAACAGGTGGCGCACTACCACCTGAAGCAAAAGGGGCAACCCAACAGCCTGGTGATCGAACCGCGCCTGCTCCCCCTGCAAGACAGCCACTACTACCTGTCGAGCATTCAGCACCCGGAATTGATCCGCAGCTTCGATGCCTTTCTGGCCCGCGAACGCAAAGCGGTTCGTGCCCTCAAGGTCAAGTATGGGCTGGAGTGATGGCGGCCCGTGTAATAGCCGATTAGCGCTTAAGTAAGCGCCATTGGAATCTGTTCCCTTTCAAGAGCCGCGCTGGGCTATCGCCAGCAAGCTGGCCTCTACAGTACAGCCACGGTGCCGACCTGTAGGAGCGAGCTTGCTCGCGATAAACCTCACTTCAAATCAACCCCAATCACCAGCGGATCATGATCGGACGCCCGATACGGCTCGGCGCTGTATAACAAGGAGCGCTGGCGCTCGCTCTTGAACTCCAGGTTGTAGTCCAACACCCTTGGTTCGTCGGCGTTGATATGCCACTCCACCGCGCCCCGCACCTGCCGGGCCATGCTCGGGCTGGCCAGGGCGTGATCGAGATAGCCCGACTGCCCGGAGAAGACATAGGAATAGCCGCTGCCCTTACCGGCGTGACGGGCGACCAAATCGACGTAGCCCGCCGCGCGGATCAGGTCGATAGGGTCTTCCTGTGCGTAAGCGTTCAGATCGCCAATGATCAGCACATCGGGATCTTTCGAGCGGGTCGGGTCCTTGGCCAGCCAATCCACCAGCGCCTGGGCCGCGAGTGCCCGGGTCAGGTTGCAGTTCCCCTGACCGTCGCCAGTGTCCGGGTCGGCGGCTCCGCAGCTCGAACCCTTCGACTTGAGGTGGTTCACCGCCACGGTAAACCGCTCGCCACCCTGGCGTTTGCGGAAGGTTTGCGCCAGCGCCGGACGACTCTTGCTGTCGTCGAAGCGCGGGTCCACGCTGCTGTCCAGGACCATCGCAGCCTTGTGCGGCAGCACCCGGTCGCGGCGATAGATCAGGCCGACCGCGATCTCATCGCTGCCCAGGCGCTCCACTCCAGGATTTATAAAGTTGAAGCGCTGGCCCCGCGGCAACGCGGCATTCAATCCGGTCACCAGATCGACAATGGCACTGTGCTCGTCGTAGCCATCGTTCTCGATTTCCATCAAGCCGACCACATCGGCATTCGCCGCCAGAATCGCCGCGATCAGCTTGGCTCGTTGGCGCTGGAACTCCTCCAGACTGTCGGCCCCGCGAGAAGTGGGGAAGCCGCCGCCCTGACCGTCGCCGTTGAAGTAATTGAGCACGTTGAAACTGGCAATCCGCATCTCTCCGTCAAGGGGCGGGGGCTCGCCAGGGCGAGGATTGGTGGCGACGAAAGTCGGCGTCTCCGACGGCTGCAGGCGATACTGGCCGGCGGAATAATCCAGCAGACCGCTGACGCCACTGACCCGATCGCCCACCCGCAGGCTATTGAAAGCACTGAGTTCGGGTGCCGGATAGCGAATCGGATCGGAATTCTGCCCGCTGCGCCCATCGTCGAGGACGATTCGGTTGAGATCGTTCGCCGCCTGCATGGCCCGCGCCTCATCGCCCGGTTCCACCACGTTGGTGGGGATCATCAAGCGCCCGCCGGAGGACAGCACGACCTCGCCATAACGACCGAGGTTGTATACCTCGCTCACCGTCAGCTCCTGCGGCAGGAACACGCGCATGCCCTCGTAGCGTTCCAGGTAATCGACGCCTGGCAGCGGCAGCGCAACGAGCGTCATGCCCGGTAGCGGTTGATCGCTGGCCAGCACGGTCACCTGCAACGTGCCGGCCAATTCGGTCAGGCCATTGAATTCGCGCACCTCACCGCTTACCTGCACGAGGTCGCCGACCCGCACGTCCGGGCCGTTACCGCCGTCGTAAACGAACAGACCCTCGGAGGTCAGTGGATCGCCATCGGCATCCTGCTCTTCTTCCTGAAGGTAAAAGCCGCGCAATGCGTCAGTGCCTTGGAAGTCACCGACCACCACCGCCTCGACGACAACGCGCTGCCCAACCAGCGGGCTGCTGGCGGCGGCGCCCTGGATTTCATGAATCGCCTTGCGCCCGGCGCCGTTGCCCGGCGGCTCGCTGCCATGCCGGCCGAGGTGGCTGAAGGTATCCCGCGGGTAAGCCCGCCACTCCAACGCCGGATCGAAAGTGTCGTCGGGCACCCCGTCACCCCGCTCCACCTTGCGCATCAGGGTGCGGTCGAGGGTCTGGTTGTCTCCGCTGCCCCAGGCCTGGCCCGGGTCCATGCCGACCTGACCGAGGCTATCGAGCACCTGTCCTGCGGCATCGCGCAGCACCAGCGCATCGTCGCCATTGAACCAGCCACCCCCGGCGCGCTGATCCGCCAGGGCCAACAGCGCCGGCTCGGCGGCCGCGTTGGCCAATACGAAAACGTCACCGGCAGCGATCTGGCCATTCAGGGGAATACTCACCCCAACCGTGGTCGCCCCGTTGAAATACAGCTCGAGACGGTAACCCGCGAGACTCACCGGCTCGGTCGAGTCGTTGTAGAACTCCACCGCTTTGTTATTGCCGCTGCCTTCCAGATACTCGGAAATCAGCAGATCGGCCTGCGCTGACCCAGCCACAAGCGCGGCCACAATAAATATCGATGCCGCCAGGCGGCTCCGGCCCGGTATAGGATTTTTCATAGAGTGCTCCTGTCGAAGCCGGCTGATTATTGTCCGGCGGCAATGTCCTAAAAATTTGCGTAACGGGACATAGACTCGCACCGAGAGCAATCTGCTCTGCAAAGTCATGCAGATCGCGGTAGTGCCTGCGCGTCGATAACCTGAGCACCGGTGTAACCCGCTCAGTTGACAGAACGGTTACCACTGCCGGGAAACACGCCAAACTGCGACATGCGGTATGTGGTATGCGGGAAGGAAAAAGGGAGCAGACGCGATAGCGGCAAAATCTGCCACGACCCCAACTGCAGCGACCGGCGTGCGATTGCGATATAGCCACAAGAACGTGGCAACCTTACACCGCCCCCTGATACATTGCCCTCCTGACACACAGGCTTAGCAAGGCGCCCCCATGCAAACCATTAAGCAAATCGTCCACGACATCGCCGATCATCTGCCCGAACAGGCCACCTTCGACGATGCCATGTATGCCCTGTATGTACGCCAGAAACTTGAAAAAGGCTTGCGCGATCTCGACGAAGGGCGGACCTACACACAAGAGGAAGTCGAACGACGGCTGCTGGGCAAGCACAAGTCATGAAAGTGATCTGGTCGGAACAGGCACTTCACGATGTAGAGCATATCCGCGACTACATAGCACAAGACGCCCCCGCCTACGCTCAATCCTTTGTCGAACGCCTGCTGCAAGCCACCCGACATTTGCCGCAGTTTCCGCACAGCGGCCGCTCGCTGCCGGAAGCTCACAGCCCTGACATTCGCGAATGTGATCTACCAGGGCTATCGCATCGTTTACCGGCTGCGTTCCGATACCGTCGAGATCGTGATGGTTGTCCACGGTAGCCGCGATCTCAGCAACCCCGGCAACCAGCCTTGGGCAGCGCACTGAACGGCTCGACGAGCCCGCCGCCAATGAATACCCACTTATTCTTACCCATCCCCCGGCCTATCCTGCGCCGGTCACGGTCAATCCCGTGGCCGGGTTTGACAGCCTGAAGCAAAGGTGCGATTGCGCCGTAAGAAGCATGTAAAAACGGCGTACGTTTTGCAGGCACTTATACGAATGCAGCTTTATGGCGGATCGCGTGGGGAGACCCCTAGTGGTCTGCCGGCTCCTTTGCCCGGTCTGTCAACCCCGCGCGGTCTGCCACCATTCGATTGACAGCGAAGGTGGCAGCTCCTTGAACCAGCAAAGGACTTAGCCACCATGCATGAAGCACTTCCCCCCCTCACCTTCCACCGCTACAACCGCCCCCTGCGCGCCCTGATGATCGACAACCAGCCCTGGTTCGTCGCCCGCGATATCGGCCTGTTGATGGGCCATCGCCATCCCGAACGCATCTGCCGTTCGATGGACGACGACCAGATCGACAGCGTGCCCATCGCCCAAGCCGGCGGCGAGGAAGAGCTAACCGTTATCAGCGAATCCGGCGTCTACCGCGCACTGTGCCGTTTTACCCACCCGGAGAACCGCAACCTGCGCCGCTGGCTGACCCAAGAAGTGATTCCCACCCTGCGCGATGCGCAAAACCCGGAAACCAACGCCCCGCGCCGCAGCCTGATGAGCTGGGACACGCAACGGATCAGCCTGCTGGAATGGCAAGGCGAACTGTGGATTCCCTTGCAGGCCTTGCCCGCGTTCGGCCAAGACCGCACAACTGGCAAGCAGGCACCCCGAACAAACCTGCTGATGCGTTGGTTGCGCTGAGGGAAGCGGATGCGGACGGTGGCCAAGCGCCGTCCGCCCACTGCAACCATCGCGACGCCGTGCCCACACGAACAGCCCGCTGGCGTGCGACCGAGGCCGCGGCGCGCACATCCACCATTGCCCGATAATCCCCCCTCGCCTCTCGACAGGACTCACCATGCTGTTATGGCTGCTCTGGCTGCCTTGCCTGTTTTACCTGTGCCTTGCTCTGGTTCGCCGTTGGTTTCCCATGCAGCCATTACCGTCCAAGCGGCAGGGCTGGAAGCGTACCCGCCCTGCTTCGCCTACCCGCCACATCCGCAAACCACAATGGGTTATCGACGAGCTGGTTCGCCTCAAGGCACTGATGCCCAAGGCCGGTTGCCGGCATGTCGCCGACTGCTTCAACCGGCGCTTCGCCGCGAGACGCCAGATCAGCGTCAGCAAATCCTATGTGGCCTATACCCTGCGCCAATGGCAGTACGAAATCGCCGAAACCCGGCGACGCATCAAACGACATAAAGCCACGGCAGGCCCACGCAGTCGCACCTGGGCACTGGACCTGACCGGCAAGCAGGATATACACGGGCAGCAGCACGCCATCCTCGGCCTTATCGACCACGGCAGCCGCCGGCTACTGAGCCTTGCTTGCCTGCCGAACAAATCCGCCTGGACGCTGCTCGGTTATCTATTTTTGGCGATTGGTCGCTATGGCAAGCCGCAAGTCATTCGCAGCGATAACGAGCGGATCTTTACCGGCCGGGTGTTTCGCGCCGGGTTGCGCCTGGCGGGGATTCGGCAGCAACTCAGCGACCTCGGCTGCCCCTGGCAGAACGGACGTATCGAGCGATTGTTCGGCACCTTGAAAAGCAAGCTGGATCATTGGCGGGTGCGGAACGGCGAACAATTGCAGCGCGCGCTGGGCTCGTTTGCCTTCTGGTATAACGCCGTCCGCCCGCACCAGAACCTGGGTGGACGCACGCCGCTGGAAGTTTGGCGGGGAATAGACCCTTACCAGCAGCCGGCAAAACGGGAGGAATGGTTCGAAGCCTGGGATGGCTTGTTGCAGGGTTACCATTTGCGCTTTTAGCGGGACACACCGGTCAACGAGACAAGGGCAAGATCATCGGGCACCTGTCCACGGGCAGGCCAGCCGAACTCGGCCCTGCGGTAGAAAGAGGAAGAATTTCGAGGGAAAACACCGGCCGGTCCAGATCGAAAAACCGACCGGCAGTGGATTGGAACGCAAAATAGGACGTCTTGGAATAGGAAAATCCCCCGCTGGCAAGGCGAGGGAAGTCTATTGGACGCTTGGACGGGACACCGACTGAGGAGGTAAAACAGGGTGGCCTAAGGGAGAAAAATCCCCCGCCAAGGTGGCGGGGAAGTCTATTTGAACGCTGGACGGGACAATCCACGCATCGCTTATGCGGCCTGATTTGGTGTATTTGATTGCCGGGTTAATATTCATGGTCTGTCCCGAATATTTACTAGTTTGACCCTGCCCCATTTCCCTTCTTTCATAAAACAGAAACCAGCTCTCCATCTAAGTAATAAAGCCCTTCGAGAACACCAGAAATTTTAGCCAACCCAAGCAATGGCTCAGAAAC
>CBIHQF010000190.1:0-7215 GCA_966211665.1 uncultured Pseudomonas sp.
CAATCCGGGTGGCGTAATCCCGGATTGCGCCAAGGCTTATCCAGGCTACGAGACACGTGCGCCGAGTAAGACGCCCCCCGGCCGGGATCAGGGCCGTTTGAGATCGAACCCCTCGCGTTTCATCGCTGCAATACCCTCGCGGGTGGGTTCGTCGTAGTGCGCGATGTCGCCGTCCAGGGTGTAACCCTTGGGCGTGTCCTGATCGCGGCCGAAGTCGAAGATGACCCGGCCCAGGCAGCGGATCAGCCCCAGCGAAGTTTCGCTGGTATAGCCGAGCAGCGGCAGGGGAGAGGTGAAGCCTTCGCGTTTGTCCGCGGCCTGGAACAGAAAGATCGCCTTGAGGCGCAGGTTGTCGCGGTCCTGCAATTTGGCGATCAGCTTGGCTTCGCTCAGGGTGCCGTCCGCGCAGCCGCGCTCGATCTCCGCCTTGACCTCGTCTTTGAGCTCCAGGCGTACCCTGGCCGAGGTGCCGGACGTGCCCTGCAATTGTTTGATCAAGCCATCGAGCTTGGGGTCGCTGGCCATCAGGCCGGCGATGTACTCGGCGTTGCTCCGCGCGTGGCGCGGATTGAGCCCGGCGCTCAGGCGGGTCAGCAGGCTCATCTGGTCCAGACGGCCGAGGTCCATGTAGGTGGTGTCGAAATAGGCTTCGCCCAAGGAACTGTGCCCGGCGAGGGTGGCGGCATGCTTATCGCCCAGGGCGCGCAGCTTCTGCAGGGCGGCGTACTGTTCGTCGTTGTCCGGCTCCCGGCTGGCGAAGCGTTCGCTCATTCCGTCCAGCCGCCGGCCGATATCGCGCTCCCCGGCCAGTTCGCCGAGCGCCGCGGCCGAGGCTTTGTCGCGAAACGCCTTGGCCAGGCCGGAGGCGACCTTGGCTACCTCGGCCTCGGTAACCGGTTCGATCGCCTTGAAGAGGAACTTGTAGCGCTTGGCCGTGCGGTTCTCCAGCGAGGCGGCGACTGTGTTGTCCAGCCCGCCGCGTATCTGCTGGAATTCGCCGTCCGGCGCCGTGTGCGAACTGACCAGGTGGGCCTGCGGCAGGTGCAGCGCCGCGCGCACCTGGTTGAACAAGCGCGGCCGATTCAGGCTGCCTTCCTCGCGCTGCACGGCGCCGTTGCTGGCCAGCCGGTGCTGGCTGTAGTTGAGCAGGTTCAAGGTGAGTTCGGCACCGCCTTGGAAGCGCAGAATGTCATCGAACAGAGAGCTGAGCTTGGACAGGTTGACCCCGTAGCCGGCGTTCGCGGACAGGCTGACGTCCAGGTCGACGCTGAAGCGATAGCCGCGCTGCACCTCGTGATCCATACCCCGGCGCATCAGCTCGTAAGGGTTGAGGGAACCCTCGACCAGGCTGTCGACGAAGGCATCGATCTCGCCGGGCGCCAGGGTGAAGATCAATGCATCCTGCGCGGCGCCTGATAGGGTGCCGCGCAGACTGGCGTCCAGGGGGAAACTCAGGCTGGCCTCACGGTCCGCGCCGACGCTATGGGTGTGGTTCAAGGTACGCTCGCGCAGGCCGATGCCGAGGCTGGCCGAGCCGCCGCCCTGGCGGATGAAGCTCACCAGGAAACGTTCCTCCTTGGTGAACTTGTCGTCCTCCATCTGGAAGGTCAACGAATAACCGCGGTTTGCCGCCAGGCTGCCGCCGGGATGGGTGAACTTGCCGCCTGGACCCATGGTCGGCGTGCTCGCCCGGCCAGCGTAGCCGCGATGGATCTGCAGCTCGTGATAGCCCTCGATTTCCTTGAGCGCGGCTTTCAGCCCTTTAGCCATGTCCGCCGAATCGCCGCCGAATGCGCTGCGCAGGTTGATGTGCACGGCGTGGTCGGTCTTCTTGAAGGCGTTGAGGAAGGCTTTCACCGCGTCATAGTTGGCCTCCAGGCTGTCGTGGTTGCGAAAGCCCATGTCGGTGACCACCTTGAGCGGATGCTCCTGGTAATGCTGGTCGCGCAGTGTCGAAAGGACTTCAGGCAATTGCTCGAGCGGGGCGGCCTCGGTCTGCAGCCAATGCACCAGGGCATCCAGTTCGCGCAGGGTCACTACATCCAGCGCCAGGCGCGCCTTGAGCAGGGCGCTGTCGTCGCCGGGGTCGCGGCGGCGGCCGAGGGGAATTTCGTTCTTCCGGTAAGAGAGTCCGACGCCCTGTTCGCTGAAGCGATCGAGCAGTTGGCTGGCGCGGTCGCCTTCCGGCGCGACGCGGGCCAGGGCGCCGCGCAACAGGGGCGCGAGGTCGGCACCGGCGCTATAGGGATCGAGCTTCTGGCGCAGGGCGCCCAGCCGCTGCGGCTTGAAATCTTCCCGGGGTTCGCCGTGCATATTGAGCACGCCCGCCGCCTGGCCCAGCGCCATGGTGTTTTTCTCGCAACTGCGCAGCAACTCTGCGCGGAAGGCTTCCAGCGCCTCCTTGAGCGAGGCACTACATTCGAGTCCGGCGATGCGGGCCTTCAGGTCTGGGCCGGTAGTTGTGCGATCATCGGCGGCGAGGCTGTGCAAACGGTCGAAGAGGGTGCTTTCCGCCTCGTAGACCGCGCTCAGTCCTTCGCGGCCCTGCCAGCGGTGTTGCAGGTTGTAGCCGAGGTTTTTCAGTGGGCGCGGGGTTTCCAGGGTCGGCTTGAAGATATGCGCGCGGATGATTTCGCCGGTGCCGGAGCGGTGTGCCTGCTCCATGCCGCTGCGACCCAGACGGCTGATCGATCCCTTGACCGTTAGGCCGCCGAGTTTCCAGGTCTTGCTGTCGTCGCGCACCCGCTCGAACAACGTCCTGAGCGCTTGGGGCGGTGTCAGGGGCGCGGGTTCGTGGGGCTGCCAGCCGTCGTTATCGAGGCATAGCTCCTGTGCGCCCGCCGCTGCGCGTGGGCAGGCCAGCAGTTGGTTGCCCGGGCCGGTGCGGATGCTTTCCAGCGGCTGTTCGTCCGGCAGGGCGCAAGGGCGCCAAGCTGTCGGCCCGCGCCCTTCGGCCTCGCTGGCTTGCCAGTCGCCGCGCGGCAGGCTGAAGAGTCGGCCGCTGCGAGTCAGTGCATAGAGGGTCTGCTGCCGGTCGAGGGCCAGGGACTGAACGTCCTCGTCGAGCCCGGTCGCGGGGATATCCGCAGTGGGCCGTGAAGGATGGTGTAGGCGCAGGCAGCCGTCCTTCTCCAGGGCGACGAACAGCTTTTCACTGACCAGGGCGATATCGCGCAGGCCGCTTGCGGCGGGTAGCGAGCGCCCGGTGGCGACCTTGATGTTCTGGCCGATGGGGGCCAGGGCATGCTGCCCGTCATGGTTGAAGCGGCCCGTGCCGAGCGTCACGTCCAGCTTCTGCAGTTTGCCGCCTTTAAGGATGTAGGGTTTGCCGTCGAGGCCCTGTTGCAGGCGCTCCACCCCTTTGATGCCGGTGGCCGCCCAGGTATTGGCGGTCGCATCCCAACGCTGCAACTCGCCACCTTCCAGGGCGACGTGGCCGAGACGGCCGAGGTTCAGGGTGTTCGCCGGGGCGGGGACGACCTCGGGCAGGCCGCGGCGATTATCCAACACCAGGGCGTCGCTTAGGTTCCAGCCGTCTTGCGCCGGTAGGCCGGCCAGACCGAGCGGCTGGCTATGCAGATGGCCCTTGGCATCCTTGATCAACACATTCAGCCGGGCCTGGTCGTCCTGCATGAAACCTTCGGCAAAGCGCGTGCTGCCGAGCGCGTCGCCGCCGGGTATCGCCAAGGCGTCCGCTTGCAGGTCCAGGGCGCCGTTGTTCGTGGGGCGCGCGGCGCCGTACAGGCGGCCTTGGTTGTCGACCAGGAACAATCTGTCGTCGGCCAGGCCGATAGCGGTCGCTTCGGCGTTGCCGTCGTCGAGCCGTAGTGGGTGATCGTGACGGCTGTCGCTCAAGGCGAATTGCAGGCGCACTTCGCGGCCCTCGACGGCAAGGCCCGCCTGAACGCCGTCGGCCAAGTCGGGCCTGACCAGCCGCACCCGCTGCGCATCGCCCTTGCCGCAGAGCAGGGCGGCGGTGCCGTCGGCGGCGACCGAGAACGCCACGGCGCCTCGCGCCGCCAGCGGCATGCGCGGCATGCTCGCGCTCAGATCCAGCAGATGATCGCCGTGCAGCGCGTAAATGCGCCCGTCCGCCTGCAGCGAAAGTTGTTTGAACGCGGTGCCGTCATTGGCCGGGTGCGGCGTCCAGGCCTGCTGCCCGACATCGAAGCGATAAAGCCGGCCCTCGTGCAGACGCAGGCGTTGGGCGGCGGCGTCCTCGTGAATGCCGGTGAGCCGGGCGAGATGGGCGCGGCCGCTAATGGTCAGGTCGGCTCGGGTGCTGCCGTCGCCGCCATCGATCGGCCGGGCATGCAGCAGGATGCTCTCGGCCTCGCGCTGCAACCGGTACTCGGCCACGCCGCCGTTATTAGCTGCGTCGAGCTGGCGCTTGGCTTCGCTGGGCCGGCTGCTGCGCAACACGACGATGGCGGCGGGCGTCTGTTGCAGGTGCAACAGATTGCCTTGCTTGTCCAGCAGCAGTTGGTCGCCGTCCGGTTGGCCTTGGTGGGCGAGGTAGGTCCGCGGCGTCTGGCCGAGCGTGGCCTGGAGCAGCTGACGCAAGGCGGACGGGGTGTTGTCGCCGATCACCAGCTTGCCGTGCCTGTCCAGGCTCATTTCCAGGGAGGTGGTGACGTGGCGCGACGGATCGTGGGACAGCAGGCGTTCGATGTTCAGGCCCTGGAAACGCCGGCCGCCGATGCGCTCCAGGTCGACGCTCGGCGAGCCGGGAGCGCCTGTCGGCCGTTGGCTGGATTCCGCGCTGGAACTGCTCGAATGCGCTTGCAACGGTTCGGCCTCGCTGCGTTGCCGTACGCCGAGCAAGCGGCTCATCCGCCTTCCCAGTTCGCCGAGCGACAGACCGCCCGCCTGTTGCGTCGCCGTCAGCGGTTGTTGGCGAAGCCTGTCGTTGCCTTCCACCTGTAAGGCTGCGCTCTGCACTCGGGAGCCGTGCTCGGAACCGGAAACCTGCATACATCCTCTCCATCAACGCTTGGTGAATGTTCTCCATCCAGTCGAACGCAGGAAAACTGCGATTCGACAGGGCGCTGAATAGGTTGCCAGGGGTTTATGACAAACAGTCGAGAAGGGCGTGTGTGGCGAGAAAAAATGACGGATCGGTCCGGGAGCCCGCGATCTTCCTCTGACTCCCGGGCCATTGAAAACTACCGGGGTTGCGGTTCGGGGCAACTGCCCGTTGTGCGGCTAGTGTGGCGACAACCATGAAGGTCGGTTCAACACCAGGCTTTTTGTGGGAGCGCCGCTAGGGCGCTCCCACAAAAAGCGACAGATCATCGGTGCCGCGAAACTAGCCTTGCCTGTCCGCCTCCGCGAAGGTTTTCAATGGGCTGTCAGCCTAAACGAGGCGAGTCTCACAGGTTACGCTCGGCATTGTTCAGCGGCGGGGACGGTTCTCTGCGCGTCATCGCCTCTTCACCCTGGCCGCCGGCACTGGTGGAGGGCGCGCCAGTGGCGGTAGTGGTCGGCGGTTGTTCCGTCACTATCTCCAGTTGCTCCTGGTCATGGGTGGCGACGACGGGCCGACCATTGTCGGCAGTGCTCTGTTGCGGTCGTCCTTCTTCCATATTCTGTAGGGCGATGTCGTCGGAGGGGACCGGCTGCGAGCCGGACGGCCGACCATGCAGGTAATCGGCGGCCTGACCGAGTAGGGAGGAGGCATTCTCCTGCAGGAAGTTGGCCGCCTTCTCTGCCGCCGGGTCGGTCATGATCGAGGCCCCGGCCCATGCGGCGAATACCGGCCCGCCGAGCGCGGCATTCACGGCTTGGCCGACCACGTCGACGCCGCGTTCGCCTAGGCCGGCTTCGGCCGCCGTCTTCTTCGCCGCAGCCTGGGCCACGGACACCGCGGCAAAACCGCCGCCGAGCATGCCGACGTTCTCCATCAGGGCGCTGGCGGTGAACGCTTTGCGGGTCGCTTCGAGACTGCCGGTGGCGATGTCCACGGGCAGCTGCGCCAGTCGCTTGCCGGCATTGATCAGCGGGTCCTTGAACGGGTTGACCTCTTTCAACGCGGTGTATTGCGTTTCCCAGTCCTGACGACCGAGCAGGTATTCCGGGCCGGTGCGGTGATAGTGCTCATTGATGCCCTGCTGGATCAGCGCGGATGCGCCGCCCGATACCACGCTGCCGGAGGCCGAGATCCAGGAGTCGTTGTTCTTGGCGTTGACGTTGTGTTTTTCCTTGGCCGTGCGGTCCGCCGTTTCGGCCGGGGTTTCGGACTCTTTCTTTTCGGGGACGTTGGTCATGGTCATGGCAGCTATGCCGGTGCGCAGGACGTTGCGCGCCGTGAAGGTCTGCAGATTCAAGCTCGACTCGGCGAAAGAGCGCAGCTGGCTGGGCTCGCGGGTCTTGGCGGCCTCGGCCATCACAGGGTCCAGTTGCTCGGGCTTGGCGGTCAGCCATTGGGTATCGGCGGTGGCCCGCTTCAGTAGATCGACGCCGACGGTATTCGCCACGCCCGCAATCGTTCCGCCTACCAGACCGACCATGGCCGGCCCGGAGGCGAAGGCGGTGAGCGCCGGTACTGTGTCCAGCAGACGCGAGGCGGCGCCGAACGGCACGGAGTTCACCGCCCCCACCACCGTCTTGGCGACACGGTCCAGATTCTGCCCCTTGGCCAGGGTGGCCTCGACGCTTTCCGGGGTTTCGCCCATCTCGTTCAGGCGAGTCGCGCGCTGTTCGATGAGTTGGGTGAAGGCCTCGCGGTTCTGCCCGGTGACGTGTGGCTCGAAGAACTTGGTCAGTTTTTCGCGCAGGGCGTGGGCGTTCGGCGAGTTCGCTGGGTCTTCGACGCCCACGACGACGTTCACCCCGCTGGTCGAGGCTCCTGCGGCACCTCCCACCTCGGAGCGGAAGGAGCCATGTGTGGTGCGGAAGGACTCTCCCTCGGCGCGGAAAGAGCCATTGCGCAGGGGCTCGCCTTCGGAACGCATGGAACCATGTGCGGTGCGGAACGACTCACCGTCGGAGCGCTCGGTGTCTGGCAATAGAAAAGGACTGTGGCTTGGGCTGTTTACGTTCATGGTGACTCCCCTAGCAATGAGAACTGATACAAAGCGATCAGGGCCTGAGTCGCATCGATCGGATCCCAAGTCCAGTCCCATTTATGTGGAAAAAATTCCGCGCGGGTTCCATCCCACGCACCTCGACTTCGATGGGCGCCGAGGGTTAGCCATCGTCTCCGGGGGCAGGGGA
>CBIHQF010000191.1:0-7199 GCA_966211665.1 uncultured Pseudomonas sp.
GCAGGTGAGGTATCAGCCGTCCATACCCAGCAATTGGGTGATGTCCCGACCCGGTTCGGCATCGGATCCATAGGAAAAATCGCCCTTGCGCTGACGTTCGGCCAGTTGTTCCATCTGAAAGCGATAACGCGTGCCGGGCGCATCGAAGCGCGAATGCAGGTCGATGCGTTCACCCGGCTCGAAATAACGCTGGTTCTGCGGACGCACCACGGAGTTGTCCTGCGGCTGGATGATGTAATTGATGCGCGGCATTAGATAGCGGAACGGTGCCGGTGCCGCCGTGGTGTTGAAGGTCACGTCGCAGCGCGAGCGGTGTTTGCCCACCGGCAGGAATGGCTGCAGGTTGGGCACGTCGTAACCCGGACGAAAGCGCGGATAGGAGATACACACGTTGCTGCGCAGATGAATATGCAGCACGGCGCGGAAATCCTGGTATTTCGCTCGCACGCCGCCGACCCAACGCATCACTGGCGCGACGGACTTCTGCGCGACCGTGCGGGTACGGGTCACGGTTTCCGAGGTCCACTCCACTTCCACCACGTCCGATTCCGATATTCCGTCGCCGATGGTATTGGCATGTAGAAAGTCGGCGTGGGTCAGGTCGATGAGGTTTTCCACCGACAAGGCAGAACTGGCATCGAAACGAACCGTGCGCTGGGTGTAACCAGGAAGACTGCCATCAACCGGCAGAAACGGGATGTGCGGCAGCAGCAAACAATCGGCCGCATCAGGATTGCCATACCAGGCCCAGATGTAACCGTAACGCTCGACAACCGGGTAGTAGCCTATACCGCCTGTGAATTCAGTGAACGATGCGCGCTCGGCATGCAGCCGCTCGGGATGAAACTCGGCCGCAAATGGCCGACCGTCCTTTCGCCAGAGGTAATAGCTCTGGGAATGGATGATCCGGCGTATGGGCCGCTCGGTGACATCGCGGCTGTGGGATACCGGGAACCAGGTATCGCGCAGGTCATAGTTAGTCGGTGTCCAGTCTTTGCGAATCCGGCGCGCAGCGGCTTGCGGCTGTGCATCGGAAAGAGGCGTGGCGGCGTGCATGGAATTCTCCGGGTTCAGCTGAATGAAGATCAGACGGCGAGGCGTTGTTCAACGACTATCTGCTGACGCAACTCATGTAAGTCACGCGAGGGTGCGACCAATAACGCGGCGATGGCCGAGCCATCGATCGTGGCATTCACGCTGAACGGCGCTCTGCCTGCAGTCCGTAAGGCGCGCCAGCGCAACGGCGCGCCCGCCATGCTGGTCGTGTGCTGGAAGCCGCGCCAACAGAGGCTGGTGGTGCCTCGTCGGTTTGCGCTTGCACCGATGAAAAGCGTGCTGAGCGGCGTTTCATCCTGGCTCAGCAGGTCCACCCGGATGGTGCCGCCACGCAGCGGAACCGCCGTGCGAACGATCAGCGGGTAGTCAGCCACGAACTGCGACGGCAAGATCTGACTCGACCAGACCGCGCCCCTGTCGAGCACGAGACGGTCGTTCACCAGTTGCGGATCGCCCAGGAAGAAATCCGTCATTTGCACTGCGTCGAAGCTCAACAGGCAGTTGGGGCCATCCAGCATCACGGCGAGGTACTCGTCGTGAGTCATGCTGACGACGGCGCTTCCCGTGTACTCACGCCCCGTAGGGGAATAATCGGCGCTTGGCAGCGTGGCGCCCGGCTCGCCGTCGCCCACCCATACATGCACGAAACCGTTACTTTCTTTTGCCATAAAGGCGCGCGCCGCATGGCGCTGCGGGACGCGTTCGCTGGCGCTCAGGTTGGGGATAACGGTACAGGCGCCGCTGGCTCCATCGAACGTCCAGCCGTGATAGCCACACTGCAGCCCGGAACCCACGACGCAGCCTAGCGATAACGGCACGCGCCGGTGCGGACAGCGATCTTCCAGCGCGAAGACCTGCCCTTCAGCGTTGCGGAACAGAACCAGTTCTTCCCCGCCGCAGATCACTGCGAGAGGCTTTACATTATTCACGGATTCGCAAAGGGCCGAAGCCCACCATGAGCTGGTCGCCATCGAATGTTTGCCTCGTATTGTTGTTGTTTGTGCGATCAGTTGGTCCCCGGACGCCTAAACCATCGCTTCAGAGCAAAGTAGACCGTGGCGCCGGACGAGACAACAATAAAATAGGCAATTTTTTATTTTGTGTTCATTTTAAGGGCGTTGCTGAATACAGGCTGCTCACAGCTACCTGTCGGCGCACTCCCGATGCGATTACTTTGGCAATTGGCAACCTTGTTCACCGAGCGGCATCCAAGTCTGCGCTTCCAGCTGTTCGCCTTGAGCAGCGATCAAATTTTGGGAAGGCTGAACCAAAACCAGTTCGACGTGGGCATTCCTATCTTGAGCGTCTCGACCAGGCGTATTTCGCGAGCCTGCCGCTGGGTGCAACACGGTTGCTGCACGACCGGCGTCACTTTCGCTTTCCAGGTGCCTGTGAAGTGGGAAGGCGCTGGCGAAGCTTCCGCTCGGCACGTTGTGGAGCGGCATGCATTTTCGGCAATCACTCGATCACACGTTGCGCAGTCGCGGCTTGAATCCCGCCCTGGACTGGAAACCGATGCGGTATGCCGAATCTGGAACACCGCGAGCGTTCGTGCTCAGTCCAAGCATCATCCACTGCCATTGGACCTGTTGACGGAAACGACCAGCCGCGACGGCCAGACGCCGGACCTCATCTTGCAGACCTGCGTTGCGCGAGGTTGTGCTTGTCAGTCCGCGCGACATTCCACGGCTCGGGTTCGAGAATGGAGAAGTTGTGGAAGGTCGCGCTCTCGGACGACGGCGTCGATCGGAAGGGTGCATGGTTTCAGTCTTCTCGCCTACGGCACCCCTTGGGCCAGGCGGACGCGAGACCAATCCACCGGTACCGCTTGGCAGCTTCGGTGAAGCAACCCATACACCGACGTCCAAATTCGTAGCCATCAAGGCGATGAAAATCGAAAAACAGACAGAGCGGAATTTATGAGCGCACGCATGACGAAGCGATGCTCGCGCCCGTTTAGCTAGCCCAACCTGGCATCGGCGAACCAGCAACCTTCAGAGTTGGCGGGATCGTCTGGGCGCGTCACAAACGCCTGGGATAGCTGCAGCCTGTCATTGGCAAAACCCGGCGTTCATTGACCTCCCCAAATGAGGTAATCGATTATCGCAGGCTGACAGCAGCGGGCTTTTTTGACGGTCACCCAACTCGCTGCGGCAAGCAACCCGGCCGCTAAGAAAGTCCCCGAGCCAAGAATAGGCACCCCGCTTTCACTGCGCCTTTTCCGACACACAGGTCTGCCTATCAAAGTCATTGTGCATCATCCATCGGCACAGATATAAACAACCACCTCGGCATTCACCTTGCTGCGGCGCGCGTCAATTCTCGGTTCACAGCGGGTTCGTTTTAGCAAATTTGCGTTTGACAACGAATCGCGTGCAACTTACTTTCTGCACGCTTTTTGATATTTTGTACATCTTTTAGAAATCTGTTTGAACAGTTCTAAGCGCAGCAGGCTGCAAGATCAGCCTTGTTCGTTTTATAACGCCCGGCTTGCTCTGCCCTTTCGGCTTTCACAACTTAACCCGACTATCCGGCCTGCTTTCAGGGCCCGCATGAGAGAACATTGTGCTCGAAGCTTATCGAATCCTACTCGAACAACGCGCCAGCCAAGGACTTCCCGGCTTGCCCCTGAACGCCGAGCAGACCGCAGGCCTGGTCGAGCTTCTGAAGAACCCGCCAGCTGGCGAAGAGCAATTTCTCCTCGACCTGATCACCAACCGCGTTCCGGCGGGCGTGGATGAAGCCGCCTACGTCAAGGCCGGCTTCCTCGCCGCCATCGCCAAGGGTGAAGCCGCTTCTCCGCTGATCAGCAAGCAGCACGCTGTCGAACTGCTGGGTACCATGCAGGGCGGTTACAACATCGTCACGCTGGTCGACCTGCTGGACGACCCGGAACTGTCCGATACCACCGCAGCGCAACTGAAGCACACCCTGCTGATGTTCGACGCCTTCCACGACGTCGCCGAGAAAGCCAAGGCTGGCAATGCCAACGCCAAAGCCGTTCTGCAGTCCTGGGCCGAGGGCGAATGGTTCAAGAACCGCGCCCCGGTCGCCGAAAAGATTAGCCTGACCGTATTCAAGGTCACCGGCGAAACCAACACCGACGACCTCTCCCCCGCGCCTGACGCCTGGTCGCGCCCGGACATCCCGCTGCACGCCCTGGCCATGCTGAAAATGGCTCGCGACGGCATCACTCCCGACGTTCCTGGCTCGGTTGGCCCGCTCAAGCAGATGGAAGAGCTGAAGACCAAAGGCTTCCCGGTTGCTTATGTCGGTGACGTGGTTGGTACAGGTTCTTCGCGTAAGTCCGCTACCAACTCGGTGCTGTGGTTCTTCGGCGACGACATCCCGAACGTACCGAACAAGCGCGCCGGCGGTTTCTGCTTCGGCACCAAGATCGCGCCGATCTTCTACAACACCATGGAAGACGCTGGCGCCCTGCCGATCGAATTCGACTGCTCGGATCTGGCCATGGGCGACGTCATCGACGTCTACCCGTACAAGGGCGAAGTCCGCCGCCACGGCAGCGATGAGCTGGTTACCACCTTCCAGCTGAAAACCGACGTCCTGCTCGACGAAGTTCGCGCCGGCGGCCGTATTCCGCTGATCATCGGCCGCGGCCTGACCGAAAAGGCGCGCGCTGAGCTGGGCATGGGCCCGTCCGATCTGTTCAAGAAGCCGGAAGCGCCGGCTGAAAGCAACAAGGGCTTTACTCTCGCGCAGAAAATGGTCGGTCGCGCCTGCGGTCTGCCGGAAGGCAAAGGCGTCCGTCCGGGCACCTATTGCGAGCCGAAGATGACCACCGTCGGCTCCCAGGACACCACTGGCCCGATGACCCGCGACGAGCTGAAGGACCTGGCTTGCCTGGGCTTCTCCGCCGATCTGGTCATGCAGTCCTTCTGCCACACCGCGGCCTATCCGAAGCCGATCGACGTCACCACGCACCACACGCTGCCGGACTTCATCATGACTCGCGGCGGTGTTTCGCTGCGTCCGGGTGACGGCATCATTCACAGCTGGCTGAACCGCATGCTGCTGCCGGATACCGTCGGTACCGGCGGTGACTCGCACACCCGCTTCCCGATGGGCATCTCCTTCCCGGCCGGTTCGGGCCTGGTCGCCTTCGCCGCAGCCACCGGCGTCATGCCGCTGGATATGCCGGAGTCGGTCCTGGTTCGCTTCAAGGGCAAGATGCAGCCTGGCATCACCCTGCGCGACCTGGTGCATGCGATCCCCTACTACGCCATCCAGAAAGGCCTGCTGACCGTCGAGAAGAAGGGCAAGAAGAACATCTTCTCCGGCCGTATTCTCGAGATCGAAGGCCTGAACGAGCTGACCGTCGAGCAAGCTTTTGAGCTGTCCGACGCCTCTGCAGAGCGTTCCGCTGCCGGTTGCACCATCAAGCTGCCGGAAGCGGCCATCGCCGAATACCTGCAGTCGAACATCACCCTGCTGCGCTGGATGATCAGCGAAGGCTACGGCGATGCGCGCACCCTCGAGCGCCGCGCTCAGGCGATGGAAGCCTGGCTGGCCAATCCACAGCTGCTGGCTGCCGATGCCGACGCCGAGTATGCCGAAGTCATCGAGATCGACCTCTCGGAAGTCACCGAGCCGGTACTCTGCGCGCCGAACGATCCGGACGATGCCCGCCTGCTGTCCAGCGTTCAGGGCGAGAAGATCGACGAGGTCTTCATCGGTTCGTGCATGACCAACATCGGTCACTTCCGTGCCGCCGGCAAGCTGCTGGACAAGGTCGAAGGCTCGCTGCCGACCCGCCTGTGGCTGTCGCCGCCGACCAAGATGGACCAGCATCAGCTGACCGAGGAAGGCTACTACGGCATCTACGGCCGCGCCGGTGCGCGCCTTGAAATGCCGGGCTGCTCGCTGTGCATGGGTAACCAGGCACGCGTGGAAACCGGTTCGACGGTAGTCTCCACTTCGACCCGTAACTTCCCCAACCGCCTGGGCGACGCGACCAACGTGTACCTGGCATCTGCCGAGCTGGCAGCGGTCGCTTCGATTCTAGGCCACCTGCCGACTGTCGAAGAGTACATGGTGTACGCCGCGCAGATCGACACCATGGCAGCAGACGTCTACCGCTACCTGAGCTTCGATCAGATCGCTGGGTTCCGCGAGTCAGCGGCCAAGGCCAAGATCGACATGGTTGCTCTTTAATTTGAACTTAACCAGGCGGTCTCCGTTATGACCTCTAACCAGCTTCTCTGGGAAGGCGTTGAACTTATGCTGTTCGGCTTAGGTTCCGTTTTTGTTTTCCTCGTTCTGTTGATTGCCTGCATTCGCCTGATGTCTGTTGTGATTGGCCGCTTCGACAGTGCGCCCTCCGCTCAGTTGGCTTCCAGCAAGCCCGCTGTGGCTGAAGTGGATGCCGATGTCATTACGGCAATCCAGACCGCTATCCATCAGCACCGCGCTCGTCGTGGTTGATTCAGAACAGGGAGTTCCCCTCATGACATCTGTCAAACAACCGCTCGGCATTACCGATGTGGTGCTTCGTGATGCGCACCAATCCATTCTGGCCACCCGTGTCCGTCTTGAAGACATGCTGCCGATCGCCGGTAAGCTCGATCAGGTGGGCTTCTGGTCGGTTGAATCCTGGGGTGGGGCGACTTTCGATGCCTGTATTCGCTATCTCGGTGAAGACCCTTGGGAGCGCATTCGCGAACTGAAGAAGGCGATGCCTAACACCCGGCAGCAAATGCTGCTGCGTGGGCAGAACCTGCTGGGCTATCGGCATTACGCCGATGACGTGGTCGAAAAATTTGTCGAGCGCGCGGCGATCAATGGTGTTGACGTGTTTCGTGTGTTCGATGCTATGAACGATCCACGCAACCTGGAAACCGCCCTGCGTGCCGTCAAGCGGCAGGGCAAGCATGCGCAGGGCACGATTTCCTATACCACCAGCCCGGTGCATACCCTGGAGATGTGGGTCGATCTGGCCAAGCAGATCGAGGACATGGGCGCCGATTCGGTGGCGATCAAGGACATGGCCGGCATTCTCACGCCTTACATGGCCTTTGAGCTGGTTTCGCGCTTGAAGGCCAGCCTGTCCATTCCGATCCACATGCAATGTCACGCCACGGCGGGCCTGTCCACTGCGGCCATTCTCAAGGCTGTCGAGGCGG
>CBIHQF010000192.1:0-7183 GCA_966211665.1 uncultured Pseudomonas sp.
CGAAGGCTGAGCCGGCCCGATCATAGGTGACCCCGGACGGCCGCAGCACCGCGCACCTCATCAAACGGCCGAAGGTCGATCCCGTTGTAGATCACCCGGACCCGATCGGCGGGAAGCCAGCCCGTTAGCTCCCGCCGGGTCGCGTTGGCGTTGCGCCAGGCTGACGATCTCCAGATGAAACGGTCCCAGGGCAAAGGGCAGTTCGAACAATCTCAGCGGCAACAGCGCCGCGAAGTGCTGCGCCAACTGGCTGGGCAACACCGCCGCGAGCTCGCTGCTGGCGACTATATGTGCGGCTTGCAGGTAATTCGGCGTGGTATAGCGAATATCCCGGCACAGGCCCTGCTCGCCCAGCCACTGATCGACCATGCCGCGGGTCTGGCCGCCATGCACCCAAAGATGACGCAGCCCGAGAAACGCCGGTAGATCCAGTTCGCCCCGCACCTGTGGGTGGTCGCGGCGCAACGCCACCTGCAGGGTTTCGCTCATCCAGTGGCGGCGGGAAAAACGCGCCGGCAACGTCTCGAAACGCCCGACCACCAGATCCAGCTCACCCTTGTCCAAGGCTTCGGCGGGCAACGTCGAACTCAAGTGCTGGATATCGATAGCGATGCCCGGCGCCAGCTCGCTGAGCTGCCGGACCAGCCGCGGCATGCAGATCAGCTCGACGTAATCGGTCAACGCGATGTTGAAGCGCTGGCGGCTGCTCGCCGGATCGAAGCCATCGCCGTCTTTCAGGCTTTCTTCGATCTGCCGCAAGGCCGCACGTATCGGCGCCTCCAGGGCCAGCGCCCGCGGTGTCGGTTGCATGCTGCGGCCGACCCGCACCAGCAAAGGGTCGTCGAGCAGTTCGCGCAGGCGGCCGAGGGAATTGCTCACCGCCGGCTGGCTCAGCGCCAGCCGCTCGGCCGCCCGCGAGACGTTACGCTCGCGCATCAGCGCATCGAAAACACGCAGCAGGTTGAGATCGAAATTCGGCAGCACTTATTCACCAAGGAAATAGGATGTATCACAAGACTAAATTTCAAAAATAGTAACGCCTTGCTTATGGTGTTGGGCGAACTTTCTTCGGCATATGAGGCATGACCATGAGCCACGCTGTTTTCTCCCTCGATCGAGCCGCCGTGATCGGTGCCGGCACCATGGGCCGCGGCATCGTCATGAGCCTGGCCAACGCCGGCATCCCGGTGCTGTGGTTGGATAACGATCCGCAGATGCTCGAACAGGCGCTGAAGACGGTGGCCGAGACCCAGGCGCATAACGTCGGACTCGGGCGTATCGATCAGGCGCAAGCCGATGCGCGCCTGGCCTGCATCGTTCCAGTGGACGACTATGCGGCGCTGGGCGCGGCCGATCTGGTGATCGAGGCGGTGTACGAGAACCTCGAACTCAAGCAACAGATCTTCCGCACCCTGGACGCCCTGCTCAAGCCATCGGCGATTCTCGCCAGCAACACCTCGGCGCTGGATATCGACGCCATCGCCGCCGTCACCCGGCGCCCACAGCAGGTGTTGGGCCTGCACTTCTTCAGCCCGGCGCACATCATGAAGCTGCTGGAAATCGTCCGCGGCGCGCGCACCAGCCAGGCCACGCTCGATGCCGCCCTGGCGCTCGGCCAGCGTATCGGCAAGGTCAGCGTGGTGGCCGGCAACTGCGAGGGTTTTATCGGTAACCGCATGCTCAAGACCTATGTGCGCGAGGCGCGCACGATGCTGCTCGAAGGCGCCTATCCGCATCAGGTGGATGCCGCGCTGCAAGGTTTCGGGTTCGCCATGGGACCATTCCGCATGTACGACGTGGTCGGCATCGACTTGGAATGGCGTGCCCGCGAGCTGGCCGGCAAGGGCCAGGACGAGCCGACAGTGCAGGTGGACAACCGCCTCTGCGAACTCGGCCGCTTCGGCCAGAAGGCCGGCATGGGCTATTACCGCTACGCTGAGGGCAGCCGCCAGGCCGAGCACGACCCCGAAGTCGATGCCCTGGTGCAGCAGGTTTCCGAACAGCTGGGCTTCGTGCGCCGCGATATCGACGCCACGGAAATCCTCGAACGCTGCCTGCTCGCGCTGGTCAACGAGGGGGCGAAAATCCTCGAGGAAAATATCGCCGCCAGCAGTCACGACATCGACCTGGTGTACCTCAATGGCTATGGCTTCCCGGCCGATAAGGGCGGGCCAATGGCCTGGGCCGACAGCCAGGGCGTGGAGGCGATCGAGCGGCGCCTGAAAGCCTTGCAGCCGCTATTCGGCGACCATTGGCAACCGGCCAGATTGATCGAACGCCTGGCCGCCGGCGGCAAGCGTTTTGCCGACGTGCGCGAGGGCCAGCTATGAGCTATCGGGCCCCGCTGCGCGACATGCGTTTCGTCCTGCACGAGCTGTTCGATATCGGCGGCCATTGCGCGCTGCTGGGCAATGGCCTGGACCGCGAGCTGATCGACGGCGTGCTGGAGGAAGGCGCGCGCTATGCCGCCGGCGTGGTGGCGCCGCTCAACCGCAACAGCGACGAGCAGGGCGTGACCCTCGAAAACGGCGCGGTGACCACTCCCGCCGGCTTTGTCGAGGCCTATCGGCAATATGTCGACAATGGTTGGGCGAGCATGACCGGCCCCAGCGAGTACGGCGGCCAGGCACTGCCGCAGCTGCTGGCGTGCAATTTCCACGAGATGCTGATGAGCGCCTCGCTGTCGTTCCGGGTCTATTCCGGGCTGACCGAAGGCGCGGTGCTGGCGCTGTACAAACACGGCAGCGACGAACTCAAGCAAAGCTACCTGCACAAGCTGGTGAGCGGTCAATGGGCCGGCACCATGTGCCTGACCGAGCCCCAGGCCGGCACCGACCTGGCGCTGCTGCGTACCCGAGCGGAACCCCAGGCCGACGGCAGCTACAAGGTCAGCGGTAGCAAGATTTTCATCAGCGGCGGCGAGCAGGACCTCAGCGAGAACATCGTCCATCTGGTGCTCGCCCGCCTGCCCGATGCGCCCGCCGGGGTCAAAGGCATCAGCCTGTTGCTGGTGCCGAAGTTCATCGCCAACGCCGATGGCACGCCGGGCACGCGTAACGCCCTGAGTTGCGGCGCCATCGAGCACAAGATGGGGATCAAGGGCGCCTCCACCTGCGTGATGAATTTCGACGGCGCCAGCGGCTGGCTGGTCGGCGAACCGAACCAAGGCCTGGCCTGCATGTTCACCATGATGAACGACGCGCGCTTCCAGGTCGGTTTGCAAGGTTTGGGGATCGGCGAAGCGGCGTTCCAGGGCGCCCTCTACTATGCCCGCGAGCGCCTGCAATCGCGCGCCCTCAGCTGCGCCGCCGAACCGCACAAGGCCGCCGATCCGATCATCGTTCACCCCGATGTGCGGCGCATGCTGCTGACCCAGAAAACCCTGGTCGAAGGCTGTCGCATGCTCGCCGCCTACTGCGCGCGCCAGCTCGACCTCGAACATGGTCACCCGGACGCCGCGGCGCGCCAGGCCGCCGGCCAGCGCGCGGCGCTGCTGATTCCGATCGTCAAAGCCTTCTTCACCGATATGGGCCAGGAAGTCGCCAGCCTCGCCGTGCAGGTCTACGGCGGCCACGGCTATATCCGCGAGTGGGGCATCGAGCAATTGATGCGCGACAGCCGCATCACCCAGCTGTACGAAGGCACCAACGGCATCCAGGCGCTGGACTTCATCCGCCGTAAGCTGCTCGGCGACGGCGGCACGGAACTCTCGGCCTTGCAAGCCGAGTTCAGCCAGCTGTGCGACCAGCAGGCCGCTCGCCCGACGCTGGCCGAACTGGCCAGAACCGTGCAGACGCGCCTCGGCGAATGGCGCGAACTGAGCGCCGAGGTGTTGGCCATGAGCCAACGCGACCCGCAAGAGATAGGCGCCACCTCGGTCGACTTCCTGCAGTATTCGGCTTATGTGTTGCTCGCCGGCTTCTGGTTGCAGGCCGCCGCGCGGGCGCAGGATGCATTGGATGCGGACACCGACGAGGCGGCGTTCTACCAGGCCAAGCTGCACAGCGCGCAGTTCTATATGCGCCGTGTGCTGCCGCGAGCCAGCGGCCATCGCGAGGCCTTGCTCGGCGGTGCGGATTGTTTGATGGCCATGCCCGAGCAGAGCTTTGCGTTCTGAGGCTCCGCAGCGCTTTGGTAGGTTGGTGTTGAGCGCAGCGATACCCAACGATCGGTATGGATATCACTGCGCTCGCCTACGCCACCCGATCCTACGTACCTACAAGCGCTGGGTAGGGTGGATCGGGGCGCGTAGCTGACGCTGTTTTCATCCACCATTGCGATTGGTGGATGGGTAAAGCGTCATCCACCCTACGAGGTCACAGGCCTTGCGGATAAATATAGGATCTACGCATAACAAGAGGATCTAAACATGCATCCCTTCAGTTTCGCCACCACCGCGCAGATCATTTGCGAAGCCGGCTCGGCGCGCCGTTTGGCCGCCTTGTGCCTGGAGCGCGGCGCGCGTTCGGTGTTGATCGTCACCGATCCCGGCATCGGCAAGCTCGGGCTGCTGAACGAGGTATTACCCGGTTTCGCCGAAGCCGGCGTGGCGTTCGAGGTATTCGACCAGGTAGTCGCCGACCCACCCGAAGCCATAGTGCTGAGCGCAGTGGCGCAAGCCAAAGCGCTGGGCGCCGAGCTGATCGTCGGCTTCGGCGGCGGCAGTTCGATGGACGTGGCCAAACTGGTCGCCCTGCTCGGCCACCCCGGCGGCACGCAGACGCTGACGGACGTCTACGGCGTCGGCAATGCCAAGGGCCGACGCCTGCCGCTGATCCAGGTGCCGACCACCGCCGGCACCGGTTCGGAGGTGACGCAGATCGCCATTATCACCACCGGCGAAACCAGCAAGATGGGCGTGGTTTCGCCACTGCTGCTGCCGGATCTGGCGCTGCTGGATGCCGAACTGACCCTCGGCCTGCCGCCGGCGATCACCGCCGCCACCGGGATCGACGCCATGGTCCATGCGATCGAGGCCTACACCAGCGCGCTGAAAAAGAACCCGCTGTCCGATCTGTTGGCCCGCGAGGCCCTGCGTTTGCTCGCGGCGAATCTCGATGAAGCGGTGCATAACGGCGCTAACCGCGAAGCGCGGCAGGCCATGTTGCTCGGCGCCTGCCTGGCTGGCCAGGCGTTCGCCAATGCGCCGGTGGCGGCGGTGCATGCGCTGGCCTATCCGCTGGGCGGGCATTTCCATATTCCCCACGGCCTGGCCAACGCCCTGGTATTGCCCCATGTGCTGGGCTTCAACGCCGAAGCGGCAGCGCCTTTGTATGCCGAACTGGCGCCGCTGGTGCTCGGCGAGCGCCTGCGCCCCGGCGATGCGCTGAGCCAAACCGAGCAATTTATCGGCGCGATGGCCGACTTCAGCACGCGCAGCGGCCTGCCGACGCGCCTGCGCGATGCCGGCGTGGCGGAAAACATGCTGGCGCAATTGGCGGCCGACGCCATGTTGCAACAGCGCCTGCTGGTGAATAATCCGAGGGAAATGACCGAGGCCCAGGCCCTGGCGATTTACCAGGCGGCGTATTGACGACCTTTCGCGGCCAAGGCCGCTCCTACAGATGAGCGCGTGCTTTCGTAGGAGCGGTCTTGGCCGCGATGCTCTTGCAATCACCCCTGACCCTCCATTTCTTCAAGAACAAGGTCTCCCATGAACCCAGAGCACCTGCGCAGCGACTACCCGCACTTCCAGCCGATCACCACACGCTGGCACGACAACGACCTCTATGGCCATGTGAATAACGTGACCTACTACAGCTACTTCGACAGCGCGGTGAACGCCTACCTGATCGAAGTCGGAGGCCTGGATATCCATGGCGGCGCGGTGGTCGGTTTCGTGGTCAGCTCGAGCTGCGACTACTTCGCCTCCATCGCCTTTCCCGAGCGCATCGAGGTCGGCCTGCGGGTCGGCAAGCTGGGCAACAGTTCGGTGCAATACGAGCTGGCGGTGTTCAAGGCCGGCGAGGATGAGGCCTGCGCGGCAGGGCGTTTCGTGCATGTCTTCGTCGAACGCCAGAGCAATCGCCCGGTGGCCATCCCCGAGCCGTTGCGCACGGCGCTTACGGCCCTGCTGGTAACCGCGCAATAAGCGACAAACGCTGCCTTTAGCGACATGAACAGCAAAGAAACGACCTTGGTTCATAAAACTGGCACATCTGATGCTTAGTATCAGGTAACTCCAGTTTTGGGGGCCTTGGTACAGGCAGGCCGGGGATTCCCCTCTTTTACACCCGCAGTAGAAAGGCCACCTCTCGAGGTGGCCTTTTTCGTTTGCAGCGCCGTAATACGGGGCCTGCAAGGATTGATCGGCACTGCTCCTGGCGCTGGCGACGCGGTCGAACCCAACCTAAGCCACTGCCGCCTCAGGTATCGTTCTGGTGCAGCGCGCCCCAATCGGGCTCATTTGTCAGCGGTACAGTTCACGACGGAAGATCAACGGCGTGGCGCCGCGGTAGATGCCGAAGGTGGCTAGGCCGCTGGCCATCTCTCGACCATTGCCGTTCCAGTCGTAGTACAGCCAGGTCGGTGGTAGCGCCGGCAGGAAACTGACCCGAACCGATCCCTCGTTACCGGCCCCTGGGGCCGTCAGGCCGACCAACCCGCTTCCCGCCGTAGGCCCGCTCAGGCTGGGCGTGGTTTCGCCCGCCGCCAGGCTGCCGGTAAAACCATCCAGCACAGGCGCGCCTAACACCGCCGCCGTGCAATTATCCAGGCCCTCGGGCGCAAAGCTGTTGCCCCCAGCCGTCGCCTGCCAGCTCTCGACTGTCAGCGGCAGGCTCAAGGCCTGCAGCTCGGAGCCATGGGCGTTGCCGATACGCAGACGGCCCAGGCGCACTTCGCTGCCGGGGTCATCGGTGAACGGGTAGGTGAAGTCTTCGCAAGCCGCGCCGCTGCCATAGCAGGCGCCATCGGCGTCGGTCAGGCTGGCGGCGCTGAAGCTCTGGCTGATGGCCGCCATAAAGGGCAGATCATCGGCACTCGGCAGCGCTGCCGGTGTGTATAGCAATTGCTCGCCGCTCCAGCGATAACCACGGACACCGTCGCCATTATCGGCCCCTTCCACACTCAGGCTCGCCGTGCCCTGGGTGACCAGGTGCGCATCGACGGCCAGCCCAGTGATCGAGCTGTAACTGCCTACAGCCGGCGACGCCAAACGCCAGAAATCCCCGCGATCATAATT
>CBIHQF010000193.1:0-7130 GCA_966211665.1 uncultured Pseudomonas sp.
CATGAAGGAATCCATTGAATAAAAAATATGAATTTGAGTAATTCGAGGCAAATCCATAGGATTGCCCCATAAGCCGAAGGGCTATTCGCCCAGGCATAGAAAGGGCACCTCTAAAAACGTATGCGAGGCAGCTAGCGCAAGGCAAAAACAGGCGAAGAAGCGGAGTTTACGCGTTGTAAATGAGCATTCTGAGCCTGTTTTTAACGCAGCGATGGCAACGCAGATAGTTTTTAGAGGTGCCCGAAAGACGCTGATGAGGAACAGGTTGATGGCCGGCAAAACGCTGTACGACAAGCTCTGGGAAATGCACGAGGTCAAGCGCCGCGACGATGGCTCGTCGCTGATCTATATCGACCGCCATATCCTCCACGAAGTGACCTCGCCCCAGGCATTCGAAGGGCTGCGTCTGGCCGGCCGCAAGCCATGGCGCATCGACGCCAATATCGCCACCCCGGACCACAACGTGCCGACCACCAAGGCCGAGCGCCAGGGCGGCCTGGAAGCCATCGCCGATGAGGTTTCGCGCATTCAGGTGCAAACCCTCGACGAAAACTGCGACGACTTCGGCATCCTCGAATTCAAGATGAACGACCAGCGTCAGGGCATCGTCCACGTGGTCGGCCCGGAACAGGGCGCGACCTTGCCGGGCATGACCGTGGTCTGTGGCGATTCGCACACTTCCACCCATGGCGCGTTCGGCGCGCTGGCCCATGGCATCGGCACCTCCGAGGTCGAACATGTGCTGGCGACCCAGTGTCTGGTGGCGAAGAAGATGAAGAACATGCGGGTTTCGGTCGAAGGCCAATTGCCGTTCGGCGTGACCGCCAAGGACATTGTGCTCGCGGTGATCGGCAAGATCGGCACCGCTGGCGGTAATGGCCATGCGCTGGAGTTCGCCGGCAGTGCGATCCGCGATTTGTCGCTTGAAGGGCGCATGACCATCTGCAATATGTCGATTGAGGCCGGTGCTCGGGTCGGCCTGGTGGCGGTAGACCAGAAGACCATCGATTACGTTAAGGGCCGTCCGTTCGCCCCCAAGGGTGCGGACTGGGACAAGGCGGTGGCGCAGTGGCAGGACCTGGTGTCCGACGCCGATGCGCATTTCGACACCGTGGTCGAGTTGCGTGCCGAGGACATCAAGCCGCAGGTCAGCTGGGGTACTTCGCCTGAGATGGTTCTGGCCGTCGATCAGCATGTGCCGGACCCGGCCGCCGAAAGTGATCCGGTGAAGAAGGATTCGATCATCCGTGCCCTGAAGTACATGGGTTTGCAGGCCAACCAGGCGATCACCGATATCCACTTGGATCGGGTATTTATCGGCTCCTGCACCAACTCGCGTATCGAAGATTTGCGCGCCGCAGCCGAAGTGGCCAAGGGTCGCAAGGTTGCCGCGACCATCAAACAGGCGATGGTGGTGCCGGGCTCGGGCCTGGTCAAAGCCCAGGCCGAGGCGGAAGGGCTGGACAAGATCTTTATCGAGGCCGGTTTTGAATGGCGCGAGCCGGGTTGCTCCATGTGCCTGGCGATGAACCCGGACAAACTGGGCAGTGGCGAGCATTGCGCCTCCACCTCCAACCGTAACTTCGAAGGCCGTCAGGGGGCGGGCGGACGGACCCACCTGGTCAGCCCGGCGATGGCGGCGGCGGCGGCGGTGACCGGCCGTTTTATCGACGTACGTGAATTGATCCGGTCTTAAGGAGAGCGAAGATGAGAGCCTTTACCCAACACACCGGCTTGGTCGCTCCTTTGGATCGCGCCAACGTCGATACCGATCAGATCATCCCCAAGCAGTTTCTGAAGTCGATCAAGCGCACGGGCTTCGGCCCGAACCTGTTCGACGAATGGCGTTACCTGGATGTCGGTCAGCCGAATCAGGACAATTCGCAACGTCCGCTCAATCATGATTTCGTGCTGAACGCGCCGCGCTATCAAGGCGCCAGCGTGCTGCTGGCGCGGGAGAACTTCGGCTGCGGTTCCAGTCGCGAGCACGCGCCCTGGGCGTTGGAAGAATATGGCTTCCGCACCATCATTGCGCCGAGCTTTGCCGATATCTTCTACAACAACAGCTTCAAGAACGGCCTGTTGCCGATCATCCTAAAAGAGGATGAGGTCGACGTGCTGTTCCAGCAGGCCGAGGCCAGCGAAGGTTATCGACTGACCGTCGACCTGGCGGCGCAGACCGTGACCCGCCCGGATGGCGTGCAGTACGGCTTCGAGGTCGATGCTTTTCGCAAGCATTGCCTGCTCAATGGCCTGGACGATATCGGCCTGACCCTGCAGGACAGCGACGCGATCAAGGCCTTCGAGGTCGGTTACCAGCAGAAGAGCCCCTGGCTGTTCGGCGCGATCAAGTAATACATGAGGGGTAGGGTGGATGACGCTTCATCCATCCACCTTGCGTAGTGTCGGTGGATGAAAACAGCGTCATCCACCCTACGGAAAATTGAGGAATGCAATGAGCAAACAGATTCTGATTCTCCCCGGCGACGGTATCGGCCCGGAAATCATGGCCGAAGCGGTCAAGGTGCTCGAACTGGCCAACGACAAGTTCGCCCTGGGTTTCGAGTTCAGCCATGACGTGATCGGTGGCGCGGCCATCGACAAGCATGGCGTGCCGCTGGCCGACGAAACCCTCGAGCGCGCCAAGGCGGCCGACGCCGTGTTGCTCGGCGCGGTCGGCGGGCCGAAGTGGGACAAGATCGAGCGCGATATCCGTCCGGAGCGCGGCCTGCTGAAGATCCGCTCGCAATTGGGCCTGTTCGCCAACCTGCGTCCGGCGATTCTCTATCCGCAGTTGGCCGACGCCTCGTCGCTGAAGCCGGAAGTGGTCGCCGGCCTGGATATCCTGATCGTCCGCGAACTGACCGGCGGCATCTACTTCGGTCAACCGCGCGAGCAGCGGGTGCTCGATAACGGCGAGCGTCAGGCTTACGACACCCTGCCGTACAGCGAAAGCGAAATCCGCCGGATCGCCCGCGTCGGTTTCGACATGGCCCGCGTGCGCGGCAAGAAGCTCTGCTCGGTGGACAAGGCCAACGTGCTGGCGTCCAGCCAGTTATGGCGTGAAGTGGTCGAGGAAGTGGCCAAGGACTACCCGGATGTCGAGCTGTCGCACATGTACGTCGATAACGCGGCGATGCAACTGGTGCGTGCGCCTAAGCAGTTCGACGTGATGGTTACCGACAATATGTTCGGCGACATCCTGTCGGATGAGGCTTCCATGCTCACCGGCTCTATCGGCATGCTGCCTTCCGCGTCCCTGGATGCCAACAACAAGGGCATGTACGAGCCCTGCCACGGCAGCGCACCGGATATCGCCGGGCAAGGTATCGCCAACCCCTTGGCGACCATTCTGTCGGTATCGATGATGCTGCGTTACAGCTTTAACCTGGGCGACGCGGCCACTGCCATCGAACAGGCGGTCAGCAAGGTGCTCGATCAAGGGCTGCGCACCGGCGATATTTATAGTGCGGGTACGACCAAGGTAGGCACCGCGGCGATGGGTGATGCGGTAGTCGAAGCGCTGCGTAGTCTGTAATCTTCCAGGCTGGTCAACCCGTGTTGGCGGTCTGTTTATAAAGGTGTGGTTATGAAACGTGTAGGTCTTATCGGTTGGCGCGGCATGGTCGGTTCCGTGCTGATGCAGCGCATGCTGGAAGAACAGGATTTCGACTTGATCGAACCGGTGTTCTTCACCACTTCCAATGTCGGCGGCCAAGGCCCGGCGATTGGCAAGGACACCGCTCCGCTGAAGGATGCCTACAGCATCGACGAGCTGAAGGGGCTGGACGTGATCCTCACCTGCCAGGGCGGCGACTACACCAGCGAAGTCTTCCCCAAGCTGCGCGAAGCCGGCTGGCAAGGTCACTGGATCGACGCCGCGTCCTCGCTACGCATGGCCGATGACGCGGTCATCGTGCTGGATCCGGTCAACCGCAAGGTGATCGATCAGCAATTGGATGCCGGCATCAAGAACTATATCGGCGGCAACTGCACGGTCAGCCTGATGCTGATGGCTCTGGGCGGTCTCTATGAAGCCGGCCTGGTCGAGTGGATGAGCGCCATGACGTATCAGGCGGCGAGCGGCGCCGGTGCGCAGAACATGCGCGAGCTGATCAAGCAGATGGGCGCGATCAACGCCTCGGTGGCCGACGAACTGGCCGATCCGGCCAGCGCCATTCTGGATATCGACCGCAAAGTGGCGGAAGCCATGCGCGGCGAGTCCTTCCCGGTGGACAACTTCGGCGTGCCGCTGGCCGGCAGTCTGATCCCCTATATCGACAAGGAACTGCCGAACGGGCAGAGCCGCGAAGAGTGGAAGGGCCAGGCGGAGACCAACAAGATTCTCGGTCGTTTCAAGAATCCGATCCCGGTCGACGGCCTCTGCGTGCGCATCGGCGCCATGCGTTGCCACAGCCAGGCGCTGACCATCAAGCTGAACAAGGATGTACCGCTGTCTGATCTCGAAGGTTTGATCAGCCAGCACAACCCTTGGGTCAAACTGGTGCCGAACCAGCGCGAGGCGAGCATTCGCGAACTGGGGCCGACCGCGGTAACCGGCACGCTCAACGTGCCCGTCGGCCGCCTGCGCAAGCTGAACATGGGCTCGCAGTACCTGGGCGCCTTCACCGTTGGCGACCAGCTGCTGTGGGGTGCTGCCGAACCACTGCGGCGGATGTTGCGGATTCTGTTGGAGCGTTGATGCGTCGGTGCTGAGCCTCTACGCGGCTTTGAATCCAGGAGCGGGTCTGTGGGTGATCGAATGAAAGTTCGGCCATCGGCAGGCCCGCTTCTTTGCATTTGGTCGTCCCGGCTATACAGTGCTGGGCTTATTTCGTCAGAAGCGTCCCCATGACCCGTAGTTTCGATATTGCCGTGATCGGCGCCACCGGCAGCGTTGGCGAGGCCCTGGTGCAGTTGCTCGAAGAGCGTGATTTCCCCGTGGCGAATCTGCATGTGCTGGCCAGTGGCGAGTCCGCCGGTCGTTCCTTGGCATTCAAAGGCAAGAACCTGCGGGTGCGCACGCCGGAGGCCTTCGATTTCTCGACGGTGCGTCTGGTGTTCTTCGCCGCAACCGAAGCCGTCACCCGTGAATATGCGGAGCAGGCGCGGGCAGCGGGCTGTGCGGTTATCGATCTGGCGGCGGCGTTGCCATCCGAGCAAGCGCCACGTCTGGTTCCGGAAGTGAATCCGGAGATTCTCGAAACCCTCTCGGCGCCTTATCGAGTCACCAGTCCCAGCGCTTCGGCGATAGCGGTGGCGGTGGCCCTGGCGGCGATCGCCGAGCATATTGAAATTCAGCGGTTAACCGTTACGGCTTGCTTGGCCGTATCCAGCCGGGGGCGAGACGGTGTTGCGGAGCTGGCTCGCCAGACCGCCGAATTGCTCAATGCGCGTCCTCTGGAACCTCGCCTATTCGATCAGCAGATCGCCTTCAATCTATTGGCGCAAGTCGATATGCCCGACAGTGCGGGGCACGGCGTATTGGAAAAGCGTTTGGCCAGCGAGCTCAAAGAATTGTTGAATGTGCCCCAATTGAAGGTTTCGGTAACTTGCGTGCAGGCACCGGTATTCTTTGGCGATAGTCTCAGCGTCTCGCTACAAACGGCAGCACCTGTCGATTTGTCGGCAATTGGTGCGACTTTGCGCACATCCGCTACTTTGGAATATGTCGAGCAGGGCGAATATCCGACTGTTGTAAGCGATGCGGTCGGACAGGATGTGGTTTATGTCGGCCGAATTCGCGGCGGTTTGGATGACCCGGCAGAACTCAATATGTGGATTACGTCTGATAATGTGAGAAAAGGCGCCGCCTTGAACGCTGTGCAAATAGCTGAGTTATTGATAAAACACTATCTGTAAAAGATACTTACCTGGAAATTTGAAGAATCTTTCGAGCTTGGCAATACTGTCTGAGTTGATTGCGGATGGGGAAGCGTCTTCGGGCGCATGTAGGCAGCAATCATTAAGGCCCTCTCGCATGCCGAGAAAAAAAGATAAAACAAGGGATAACGCTATGGTTCGGTTTCGCAAACTGGTGCTGGCAATCGCAGCTGCTTCGGCGCTGTCCTCCGGTATGGCGCACGCGTTGGGGCTAGGGGAAGTTACCCTGCAATCCGCGCTCAATCAGCCTTTGGTGGCTGAAATAGAACTGCTGGAGGTGCGCGATCTGGCCTCCAACGAAGTGCTGCCGAGCCTGGCTTCTCCTGAAGAATTCAATAAGGCCGGGGTTGATCGTCAGTTCTTTCTGACCGACCTCAAGTTCACCCCGGTACTCAAACCGAACGGCAAAAGCGTGATTCGCGTCACCTCCAGCAAGCCGGTGCGCGAGCCCTATGTGAACTTCCTCGTGGAAGTGCTTTGGCCGAACGGCCGCTTGCTGCGCGAATACACCCTGTTGCTCGATCCGCCTTTATATGCCCCGCAAAGCGTTGTCACCTCCGCGCCGCAAACGGCCGCCGTCGCTCCTGCGCCGCGCCCGCAGGCCGCAGCGACGGCACGTCCGAGCGTGCCCGCCAGCGCCCCGGCGACAAGCGCTCCGGCCGCAGCAACCAGCTCGCTGCAAGGCAGCGAGTACAAAACCACCGCTAATGACACGCTCTGGGAAATCGCTCAGCGCGTCGGTGGCGGCAGCGTGCATCAAACCATGCTGGCCATTCAGGATCTGAACCCGAATGCCTTTATCGGCGGCAATATCAACCGCCTGAAAAATGGTCAGGTGCTGCGCCTGCCCGAAGAACAACAGGTCAAGAGCCGCTCGCACGCCGAAGCAATCGCTCAGGTGGCCGAGCAGAACAATGCCTGGCGTGAAGGCCGTGGTGTAGCCGCTCGCCAACTGGACGCTACCAAGCGCACTACCGCGGGCGCAGCGCCTGCCGAAGCGAAAACCAAAGACAGCTTGAAGCTGGTTGCCGCCGATGCGGGTAAAGCGACTAAAGGCAGCGATACCGGGGCCGCAGGCAGCAAAGCGCTGGCCGACAAGTTGGCTGTTACCCAGGAAAGCCTGGATTCGGCTCGCCGCGAAAACGAAGAATTGAAAGGTCGCATGACCGATCTGCAAGGCCAGCTCGATAAGCTGCAGCGCCTGATCCAGTTGAAAGACGATCAGATGGCCAAGCTGCAGGCCGACG
>CBIHQF010000194.1:0-7106 GCA_966211665.1 uncultured Pseudomonas sp.
GCTGTTCTACTTCAAGCAGCGGGTAACCGCGCCGTCGCGTCTGGCCGGTAACGTTCTGTTGGTTCACGAAACCCTGAACCAGGTGAAGGAGCCGCGTCTGGCTTGGTTGTACAACGCCGGTCAGCGTCGTGTACGTCGCGCGCCGCAGGTGTCCTACGACGGTCCGGGTACCGCCGCCGACGGCCTGCGTACTTCCGACAACTTCGACATGTACAACGGTGCTCCTGACCGTTACGACTGGAAGCTGAACGGTAAGAAGGAAATCTACATTCCTTACAACACCTACCGCCTCGACTCGCCGAAGTTGAAATACAGCGATGTCATCAAGGCTGGCCACATCAACCAGGACCTGAGCCGTTACGAGCTGCACCGCGTATGGCACGTGACCGCGACCCTGAAATCCGGCGAGCGTCACATCTATGCCAAGCGTGACTTCTTCATCGACGAAGACACCTGGCAAGCCGCTGCAATCGACCACTACGACGGTCGCGGTACCCTGTGGCGTGTGGCTGAAGCCCATGCTCAGTACTACTACGACAAGAAAGTGCCTTGGTACACCTTGGAAACCCTGTACGACCTGCTGTCCGGTCGCTATCTGGCCCTGGGTATGAAGAACGAAGAGAAGAGCGCTTACGTGTTCGACTATCCGGCCAAGGAAAGCGATTACACCCCGGCTGCACTGCGTCAGTCCGGCGTTCGCTAACAGCGTCGCTCGATGTAAAGAAACCGGCCTCAGGGCCGGTTTTTTTCTGCCTGTTTTTTGCCCACGTTGCCCCAATCGATATGCGGCTGCATGCCGCGCGTAGCGTCGCGGCAGTGCTGGTAGAGTGGGGGTTCGCGCAGTGCAATCCGTCGCCTTGCGACGAACGCGGGCTGCAGTCGGCTGTCGCTATTCGTTACGCTGGGGCACGGTCCGATCGGTCGCAGGTTTTGCCCAATGTTTGGTTGGGCTTCAAATCGCCGAGGTAAGGGGCTAGTCTGCCGATCTGCACTGGAGCCCTGAATATTGCGTATCTTGTGACTTACTCACTCAAGAAAATCGGGTTATGACTGACCTATCCCGCCTGCACAACCTCGCCTGTCCCGTCGCGCGCGCGGCGGATGGACCTTTCTTCCGACCGCCGCTGCCTTCCGGTTACGTACCGCGTCCGCGCCTGTGCAAGAGCCTGGCGACAGGGCTGGGTGGGCGTCTGTTGTTGATCAGTGCGCCCGCCGGTTTCGGTAAAAGTTCGTTGGCGATCGAGTTTTGCGAGCGCTTGCCGGAGCAATGGCGGAGTTTGTGGTTGGGGTTGCGCTCGCGCGATGGCGATCCGGGACGCTTTCTCGAGCGCTTGCTCAATGGTTTGCAGCAACTCATTCCGGGGCTGGGCGACGATTCCCTGGGCGTTTTGAAACTACGTCAGCGCCATCAGCCGTTCGCTTTCGAGGAATGGATGGACGGTTTGCTCGACGAGTTGGCGCTCAAGCTCGACCCGGCCGAGCCTATTTTGCTGGTGCTCGACGATTACCATCTGGCCCAAGGCGCGGTGCTCGATCGCTGTTTGCAGTTTTTCCTCAATCATTTGCCCGAGGGGCTGTTGCTGTTGGTGACCAGTCGCCAGCGGCCGGACTGGCACTTGGCGCGCTTGCGTCTGTCGCGGCAGTTGCTGGAACTGCACGAACAGGATCTGCGCCTGACCGCCGAGGAAACCGTCGAAGTGCTGCGTAGTCAGGATACGCAGTTGTCCGCCGAGGCTTTGGATAATTTGCTGCAACGCAGCGAAGGCTGGGTGGCCGGCTTGCGCCTATGGTTGCTCGCTGCGGCAGAAGCCGACGGGCATGCCGGTTTGGCCCATGCGCCGCACGGTGCCGAAGGCTTGATCCGCGAGTACCTGCTGGAAGAGGTGATCGAGCGTCAGCCGCCCCAAGTGCAGGCGTTTCTCTACGAGACCGCCTCCCAGGAACGCTTTTGCGCGGAGCTGTGCGATGCCCTGCGCGATGCCAATGACAGCGCGTCGATCCTGGAGCATCTACAGGCCCACCATGTGTTTTTGGTGCCGCTCGACGAGCAGGGCAAGTGGTTCCGCTATCACCATCTCTTTTCCGATTTGCTGCGCGCCCGGCCTGCATCCGGCGTGTCGGTTTCCAGCCTGCATCTGCGCGCCTGCCGCTGGTTCGGTAGCCAAGGGCTGCTGGACGAGGCGATCGAGCAGGCACTGCTCGCCGGCCAGCCGGATGTCGCGGCGAGCCTGGTGCAAAACCTCTCCGAGGAGCAACTGCTGGCCGAACAGAATGTGGCCATGCTGCTGCGCTGGAAAATGGCTTTGCCCGACAGCCTGCTGGCCAGCACGCCGCGCTTGATCATGCTGTACGGCTGGGCTTTGGCCCTGGCCTGCCAATTGGATGCCGCGCAGGAGCTGGTGGCTCGGCTCAGTCGCTTTCTACCGGCGCCGTCGGCCGCACAACAGCAATCGTTATTGGCCCAGTGGTTGGCGGTGAGCGGAGTGATCGCCCGTGGCCGGGGCGACAGTCGGCAGGCCCGAAGTTATTGCGCTGAGGCATTGGCGGGACTGCCCCATGAACGTTACGGCCAGCGCTTGATGTGCCTGTCGACCCTGGCCAATCTGGCGGTCGTGCAGGGCGATCTCTGGCGCGCCCGTGGGCTCAATCGCGAAGCCTTGGAATTGGCGCAACGAATCGGCGACCCCTTGTTCGAAGCGCTGACCCATTACGACCGAGCCCGTGTGCTGCAAGCGCGCGGCGAGATTCTGCGAGCCCTGGAGGATGTCCGGCAAGGCCAGGAGCGTTTGCAGGGGTTGTCGCAGAAGCGCTTGTATGCGGTGCGTGCGCGGCTGAGCCAATTCGAAGGTTTTCTGCTCTGTCAGCGACTGCAGGACGAGCCGGCGCGCCGGCAGCTGATCGCCGGGGTCGCCGAGGCCCGCGCCTGTCGTGATATCAGCGTGTTGATCGGGCACTGTATGTTGGCCAGCCTGGAAGGGCGCTGCGGTAATTTTACCGAGGCTTTCGCCCAGCTCGCCGAAGCCGAACGCTTGATGCATATCTGGGACGTTCCGCCGATCTACTACTTGGCGATGATTACCGTGGTCAAATGCGAACTATGGATGATGCAGGGCCAGATCGAACTGGCGGGTGCCTGGCTCGACCGTTTGGCCGAGGCTTACGGTGGTGAGCGTCCGGCTGCGGCTCCGGAGTTCCATCCGCAGCTGTCGCTGCATATCGACTTGCATCGGGCTTCGCTGGCGCGCCTGCAGGGACGGCTACCTGAGGCCGAGCGTCGTTTGCGAGCGCTCAGTCAGCGGGCGCAAACCCTGGGTGGCCAACTGATCGGGGTGTTCGCCCAGGTACAGTTGACGTTGCTGTTACTGGCCACCGGACGCGAGCGCGAAGCCCAGCAGCAGCTCGGTGTCACCTTGCAGGCCGCCTCGGGCGGTGGGTTGTTGCCATTCTATGAAATGCTTGTGCATCAGCCGCACTGGTTACGCGAACAATTGCGCGGCAGAGCGGGCTGCGCGGTCAGTCAGGCGCTGTTGAGCGAGTTGCCCGCAGCCCAGCCCGAGCCGTACGAAATTGACAGCGGCGTGGCGACGGAAGCCTTGAGCTCCCGCGAGTTGGCGGTGTTGAAGTTGATCGCCCAGGGCTGTTCGAACCAGCAGATCAGCGAGCGCTTGTTCATTTCGCTGCACACGGTGAAAACCCATGCCCGGCATATCAACGGCAAGCTAGGCGTCGAGCGCCGCACCCAGGCGGTGGCTCGTGCCAAGGGCCTGGGCTTGCTGGCCTGAACATCGCGGCCAGGTCGTTCGAGCGCTTAAGCCGCATTTGCCCGGGAGTCGAATTCCTCCCGGTAGCGCTCGACGAGGTGCAGGTTGTCGTGTTGCCAGGGGTGGAAGCCGCCGCGGTAGAAGTCGCAGTAGCCTTTGATCAGCTTGCGATAGATGCCGTCCTTGCCCCATAGCCAGATCAAACCATCGCGCCAAACCCGCCAGTTCCAGAGCAAACCATCGCGCTTGAGCATATGGACCAGCCCTTTCAGGGTGTCGACGGTGAAGAAAAACGTGCTCTGCAACATCGCTCGGCGCAACAGCCTGAGGTTGCCGCTGACCTCGGTGAATACATCGAAGGTCACGGCTTTGTGCTCGGTCTCCTCGAGGGCATGCCAACGCCAGAGCCTGGCCATTTGCGGGTCGGCGCCGGTCAGCCATTGCGGGTCCTTGAGCAGCGCATCGGCCATGATCGCGGTGAGGTGTTCCAGCGCGCAGGTCACGGCCAGTTGCTGTTCTGCGGACAGGTGTTTTCGCACGAAACCCAGGCGACGCTGCAGGCCGCGCTCCAGATAGTCGATGTCATAGCCCAACTCGCGTAGGCGTTCGTTGTAGTGCAGGTGCTCACGGCTATGGTGACCCTCCTGACCGATGAAACCGCGCATTTGCTCTTGCAACAACGGATCTTCGATTTGTCCGCGAAAATGCCGCACGGAGTCGATAAAGAAGCGCTCGCCGTCGGGAAACAGCACCGACATGGCATTGAACAGATGGGTTTTGAAAGCATCGCCGCCGTGCCAATGGCGGGTCATGGGCGAGGGTAGGGCAGCGTCCAACTGGCGCGGACGGATTGTCAGACCTTGCGGTGTGGTGTTGGGCATGCGACCTCCTGGAATATGCCAATGCGGCAAAGCCGACGTTGCAGCGCTGGTCGGCAGCGGCGAATGGCTTGTAGCCTGTTAATTGTGGGCTTGCCCGGCTTTGCGGGACAAGGTCGTCTCCAGCCAATTTCAGGTTACATCTGGCCGTTATGTGCTATGAAACCATCGCTGAAACCATCGCTCGATTTCACCGCCGAACGAGTGCCCATGACTTATGTCGGGCTCTTTTGGAGTTGGCGGAAGAGCCAGGAGTTCCGCGTGCACAGTTGTTGACCGAGACGGGTGTGCGCCCCGAGCCGCTGGAATATCCCCGGGGACGACTGAGGTTCGCCGATTACCCTCTATATGACCGGTTGTGCCTTGGCGCGCTGCGAAGAGACCGCCCCGGGGCTGTTTCCGGGGCAACGGTTGAATGTTTCGACCCACGGCACCCGGTTACGCGGTGCTATCCAGCGCCAGCCTGGGCAAGGCCGGTTCGCCTTCAAGTAAGCCGCTCGATGCGCTGGTCGGCCTCCCAGGCGTGGGCCGCGAAGGCGTCGTTCATCGGGAATTCGCCCTCGTCGGCGAAGAGTCCGGTCGGAACCAGATCGACGCGATAACCGCCGCGCTGCATAAGCGCATCCAGCGTTGGCGATGCGCCGTAACACCAGCCGCACAGCGGATCGAGAAGACAGGTGAAACCAGGATTTCAGCCATGCCATCAGGGCCCTCGATCATGAAGGGGCCGGCCCACTTCGCTCGGGCCGGCATTGGGACACAGCGATTCTCCGCAGCGCCGGATCAGTATCCGACCGTGAAGCGCTGCCGCAGGTGTCGAGGCTGCTCGATCTCGTCCACCATGGCGATGGCGAAGTCCTCGAAGGAAATGCTGCTGCCGTCCTCGTTCGCCAGGAGTTGGTCGCCGCCGCGGCGGAAGGTGCCGGTGCGCTCGCCGGGAACGAACAGGGCGGACGGCGAGAGGAAGGTCCAGTCCAGATCCTCGGCCGTCTTCAACAAATCGAGGAATGCCGCGCCAGCCAGCGCTTCCTGCTTGTATTGCGCAGGGAAGCTCGGTTGATCGACCAGGCGCTGCCCTGGCGCGACTTCCAGGCTGCCCGCGCCGCCGACGACCAGATAGCGTTTGACCCCCGAGGCGCGCACGGCTTCGATCAGGGTGTGCGGATCGCTGCCGAGGAAATGCACCGAGCTGATCACCGCGTCATGCCCCTTCAGCAGTGCAGACAAACCCTCCTTGTCGGATACATCGCCTTGCTTCGCGATTACGCCGGGCAAAGCCGCAATTTTTTCAGGATGGCGCGCGATCGCCGTTACCTTGTACCCGCGGTCGGACAGCTCCTTGAGAATGCGCGAGCCGGCGTTGCCGGACGCGCCGATGAGTGCGATATGGGTCATGTGAGGTGCCATGGTTCTGGATTCCTATTTGGTCTGGAATGTAGACCGGGCCGAGTCTATGATGCGCCCACAACGTCCACAAGAAGTCATCTTCAAGCGACCTGGTCACTGTTGTGTGACCTAATGCCGTGACCTGAGGAACCCACTCATCATGTCCGAAACGATTGCGCGCGAGCCGTTCACATTCGAGCAACCCTGTCCTATCCGGGACATTCTCGATCGCATCGGCGATCAATGGAGTTTGCTCATCCTGGAAACCTTGGAAGGTGGAACCTTGCGTTTCAACGCGCTGTCGCGCGAAATCGGCGATATCTCCAAGCAGATGCTTTCCCGAACCTTGCGCCGTCTGGAGCAGGACGGCTTCATCCGGCGCACCCTCTACCCGGAAGTGCCGCCGCGCGTGGAATACGAGTTGACGGCGTTGGGCCGTTCCTTCCTCGTTCCGCTGAAAGGCCTGATAGTCTGGGCGGACCAACACCATCGGGCGATTTGTGAGGCGCGCAAAGAATATTCGGACAGGGCAGTGAGCTAAGCAGCCGGTCTCGCACCACCACGCCCGGCCTTATCCATGCAATGCCGGATACGCTTTCCAGTATCGCTAGGGTCTGTCGGGTCAACCTCTATACCTGATTCGGGCATGCCACTGATATAGACCTGCCTTGGTTAACGTTTTCCATGTCGAGCGTGCCGCAAATGTGTCATTCAACCTGCCGGAGCCCCCATGCAAGCCGCTAAAATTGCGCTAATCCGCGAAACCTTCCCCGTCGGGCCTTTGCAGTGCAACTGCACGATCATCGGCGACCCTGTGACCAAGAAAGCCATAGTGGTCGATCCGGGCGGCAATCCGGAGTCGATCATGGCGCGGCTGAACGCCCATGGCTTGAAGGTGGTGAGCATCATCCATACCCACGCGCATCTGGATCACTTTCTCGCTTCCGGGCAGATGAAGGAGAAGACCGGCGCGACCCTGCACCTGCACAAGGAGGATCAGTTCCTTTGGGACAACCTGGAAATGCACTGCCGCATGTTCGGCGTGCCCTACACCCCCGTGCCGGCGCCGGATCAGTGGCTT
>CBIHQF010000195.1:0-7096 GCA_966211665.1 uncultured Pseudomonas sp.
CAGCTGCGCAACGCCAGCGGATCTAAGCGTTCTATGGGCTGGCCATCGATCAGGATGCTGCCGGCTTGCGGGTCGAAAAAGCGCAGCAGCAGATCGAACAGCGTCGACTTGCCCGCCCCGGACGGCCCGACCAAAGCCAGGGTTTCGCCGGGCGCGACCCGCAGATCGATACCATCCACGGCAAAACTGCCGGGCCGCGACGGGTAGGCGAAACGCAGCCCTTGCAACTCGATGCGCCCTTGTACCGGCTGCGCCAGTTGCAGCCCATCGTTTGCCGGCGGAGTGATTTCGTTGCGCGCCTGTAGCAGCTCGGCAATCCGCTCGGCAGCGCCGGCGGCACGTTGCAGCTCGCCGATCACCTCGCTGAGGGTGCCGAACGAGCCGCCGACGATCAGGCTGTAAAAGACGAAGGCCGCCAACTCGCCACCGGAAATCCGCCCGGCGATCACATCCATACCGCCGACCCAGAGCATCACGCCCACCGCGCCGAGCACCAGCACTATGACCACGGTGATCAGCCAGGCGCGCTGGGCGATGCGTTTGCGCGCGGTGTCGAAAGCCGCCTCGGCGGACAGGCCGAAGCGACGCTTGTCCTCGTTCTGGTGGTTGTAGGCCTGTACCGTTTTGATCTGCCCCAGCACCTCGCCGACATAGCTGCCGACATCGGCGACCCGATCCTGACTCTGCCGCGACAACGCGCGCACCCGTCGGCCGAAAATCAGAATCGGCGCGACCACCAATGGCAGCGCCAACAGCACGATACCGCTGAGTTTGGGGTTGGTGATCACCAGCAGCACGCTACCGCCGATCAGCATGATCACGTTGCGCAACGCCATCGACAACGAGGAGCCGATCACCGACTGCAACAGCGTCGTATCGGCGGTCAGGCGCGACTGGATTTCCGAGCTGCGGTTGCTTTCGTAAAAGCCCGGATGCAAATCGATCAAATGGTCGAACACTCGCTTGCGGATATCCGCCACCACTCGCTCGCCGAGCCAGGACACCAGATAGAAACGACTGAAGGTGCCGATAGCCAACGCCAGTACCAGCACGAAGAACAGCCCGATCGAGTGTTGCAACGCCTGCGTCGATTGGGTGGCCAGGCCCTGATCGACCAGCAGTTTGATGCCCTGCCCCATGGACAGGGTAATGGCCGCGGTGAATATCAGCGCCAGCAAGGCGCCGACCACGTGCCAGCGGTAGGGCGCGATAAAACGCCAGGCCATGCGCAAGGCACTGCGCTGGCGGGAAGACAGGATCGAAAGCATGGTGATTCGCCTGGGTTCTGGGAGGGGAAAACCGGCACGCTCATGCTAAATGGGGGCGCTTCGACCTGGATCAAGTCAAACGGCCAGCAGATGCCAAAAAGGGGGATACGCTTTTACTGTAGTTCCACACCGATTCGGCATCCGCTGGCGACTCAGAAAACTAGGTGCGGGTAAATACGCGGAAGCGGTTGCGGCCGGCGTTCTTCGCTTCATACATGGCGGCGTCGGCGTTTCTGATCAATTCGTCGAGGGTGGCGGCATCGCTTGGATAGCCTGTGACGCCGATGCTGGCGGAGATCCCGGCTTGCCCGGCCTTGAGCCTGAACGGCTGGCTCAGTTTCGTGAGGATTTTCCTGCACAGCGTTTCGACATGCATCGGCTGGGTGATGTCGGTGAGAATCACGGTGAACTCGTCGCCGCCCAGGCGCGCGACCATGTCGGTATCGCGCACGCAGCCCTGGATGCGCCGCCCGACCTGTTGCAACAGCTCGTCGCCGGCCGCATGGCCGAGGCGGTCGTTGACTTCTTTGAAGCCGTCCAGGTCGATGAACAGCAGCGCCAGCGGCAGGCCGGTGCGCGCCGAGTGACGCAACTCGAGTTCCAGGCGCTCGCGGAACAGGCCTCGGTTGGGCAAGTCGGTCAGCTGGTCATAGTTGGCGTTGTGCCGTATGCGCTCCTCGGATGCCTTACGCTCGCTGATGTCGCGTGCGGTGCAGGCCACCGCCTCGCACCGCCCCTTAGGATCGAGAACCGGCACCAGCAGGTATTCGTAGGTGCGCGATTTGCCTGCCTCGACGCTGGACGACAGCTCGCCGCGGTCGGTGGCGCGAGCACCGACGACGTGGCGCATATGTAGTTCCAGCTCAGGAGTGAACGGCGCGCATAGCTGATAGAAATTGGCGTTGTTCATCTCCGCCGGACTCTTGCCGAAGCGCGAAGCGGCGGCCTGGTTGGCATACAGGACAGTACCATCCGTGCCGATGATCAAATTCAGGTCGGGCGAGGTCGATAGCAAGGCATCGAACAATCGGGTCTGGCAGTCGCGTAGCACCGAATAGCGGCTCAGCGACTCGGCCAGAGCCTGGTCGATCGCTTCGTTGAAGCGCGTCATTTCATAGAGCGCGTCGGGCTCTAAATCCTCGCTATGGCTCCATAAGCGCAGCACCGAGGCGCGCAAAGCGCGAAACTCGGCCATCGCGTCGTTGACGCTGAAGCCTTCGGCCAGGCGCACCGAGCCATGCTGCTCGGCCTGGGTGTCGTCGCCCTGGCGCGGTCCCCTGCCTCGCGACTTTTCATGCTGCTGGGTTGGCGTCTGCGTCTTTTCGATATCGTCGGCGATCGCTTCGAGAATGCCACGCGCATGATCGCGCAACTGATCCATTTCGAAGTGCTGCGCCTGCGGAACATGGCTGGCGAAATCGGCCCATTCGTCGAGAATCGGATCGATGCTCAAGCGTATGAAGTCGCTCAGTTTCATCGCGGATGTCTGGCCGCTCTTGGAACCCTTGGATCCCGATAGACTCGATCGTCGGCGAGACGTTCTGCCTAGCGCCCCCGTGCATTCGCGTCAGCCGACGACATGACAATGCGAGCCCGGGAATTGCCTGACAAGCAGCTGGTCACCGCCCTCAGGATTCGGGAAAACGGTAATGACCGGTGATGGTGAAGCCGAAGAGGATGTCCTCTTCCCGGGTACCGCGGCCGATATTGTGCAGCACCAGCGGCACGCCGTTGTCCGCGCGCCTGTCGCTGACGATGCCGATATGGGTCAGGCCGCGGCCCAGATCCCAGGTGACTATGTCGCCGGGGCGATAAGCGGCGGCATCACGACTGGGCGGCAACGACCAGCCCTGGCGCTTGAACCAGGTCATCAGGTTGGGCACGCGGCGGTGGTCGATATTGCTGTCCGGGCGGCTCAGGCCCCAGTTCTTCGGGTACAGATCGAAATGCGCGCGCATATCGCGGTGCACCGCCTCCTGCAAGTCCAGGCCCTGCTGGCGTAGCGCACGGATCAGCACATCGGTGCAGACGCCGGTGTTCAGCGGCACATCGCCGCCCGGATAGCTCAAACGACGGTAAGCGGGATCGTAGGACAGCGTCACCCCGACCTGCTCGCGGGCGGCGGTCACCAGCGCCTCGGGTTGCAACGCACTGGCTTCGAAGGCCAGTAGCCAAGCCAAGATCACACCCAGAAACACCCGCATGCAGCCCTCCTTCGCCCTTTCGTCGGGTCACTCTGTAAATAGCCCGTCACTTGCCGACGGGATACAGCAATTCTTCCTTATAACCCGCCCACACCCGCACCACATCGGGGAAGTCATCGTCCAGTTGCGCATCGCCGCTATCGACCAGCAAGGGCCGGCCTTCCAGGGTGGCGAGCTTGCGCTTGGTGGCCACCACGCGCAGGTGCTCGAGACCGATGGCGCGCAATACCCGCGGGCTGATCTGCTGGTTGCCGCGACCGATGATATGGCCTTGGCCGCCGATCGCGGTGACCAACAGGCGCGCGGGATGGCCATCCACCAGTTCGAATAGCTGCGCCTCATTGACGTCATGGGCGATGACCTCGCCGTTTTCGATCACATCGACGCCGAGCAAAGTGGTCTGCAACCGCAGATTGTCCGCCAGCCCGTGCAAGGTCGAACCGGGACCGAAAACATAGCGCACGTCGCTTTCCCAGCTGCTTTCCAACCAGGCGGCGAGGTCGGCCAGCACCAGCTCTTCGGACTCCATGCCGCCCTGCTTGACCTGCTGCACGTAGCCGCCCTCTTCCGGCACGGTCAGTTCGCCATACCAGCGCGCGGTCACCTTGCCTTCGCGTAGTGCGGCTTCGTCGATATCGCGCACCTCGCCACTGGCCAGGCGTACCAAACCGCCCTCGATCAGACGTCGGGTCAGTTCGCCGGCCGCACGCGGGTTGATCGCATAGACCCCGGACTGAATCTTCACCCCCGCGGGAATGCCCAGCACCGGTTGGCCCTCGCGCACCGCGCTGCAAATATCCCGTGCGGTGCCGTCGCCGCCGGCGAACAGAATCAAGGCGACGCCGGCCCTCTGCAGCAGCTCGACCGCTTCGCGGGTATCCGCGGCGCTGCTCGGGCCCTCGTGTAATTGGCCGAGCACTTCATGGGCGAAGCCCATTTCGGCCAACAGATCCGCGCCCATGGGGCCGGGAAACGTCAGGAAATGCAGCCCATCCCTGATCGGCAACAAGCACTCCAGGGCCGTGCGCGTGCGTGCGGCGGCCTTCGGCTCGATACCCAGCGCCAGCGCCTGCTGCGCGACGCCGTCGCTGCCTTTGAAACCGGCCGGGCCACCCAGGCCAGCCAGGGGATTGACGATCAACCCCAGGTGAAACCGCGACATAACCACCTCGTTACCGTTGCGCTTCGCGCAGCCGACTCATGTACTTTCCGGTCCGTTTTCATCGTCTACGCCTGTCACAGCCTTTTCATCTAATGCCAATAAGCTACGCGAACCAACCGATCAGGAGACCGACCATGAGCCTGCATGAGCAAACCCACGAACCTCGCGTTATCCCGATGCCATCCCAGCATCCGATCGGCGGCGCGATTATCGATGAGCAAGGCCGCGAAATCCCGATTACCGAACAAATGATCCAGCACGCTTGCCGCGAACTGGAAAACAGCCGCAGCAGCCTCGCCAAGCGAGATTGACCGTCGCGGTATTGAAAGCCCGGGCCGTGTTAGCCGCCCGGGCTTTTTCTTGCCTGTAGATTTTCGATTTAATTGCCAATCGCGGCCAAGGCCGCTCCTACGGAAGGCATACCGGTAGATCGTATGTCTACCGGTATGCCACCTCGTAGGGTGGATGACGCTCTATCCATCCACCAAACCGCGATCGTGGATGAGATAACATTATCACCCTGCATAGTTCTGGTAGTCCGGATGCGATCCGGCAGATCCGGCGCCCGGAAAGCCGCTGCCGGATGGCATCCGGGCTTCAACACACTCGCTGCGTCGCCCCCAAAGCCTGAATGATTTGCCGCAGTTGTGGCGCTGCTTCGCCTTGCACGGCCACGCGCAGCCCGTCGATTTCGCGGCGCATGGGGTAATGCTTGCGCAGGCCGTCGAAGGCCAGCCGCCGGCTCGCTTCGTCGCCCTGCAGACTGCGACGGAAATCCGCATCGTCGCGGCGCGGGTCGTATACCGCGCGGCATAACGTGGCCAAGGCCCAGGCCGGGTCGGCAGCGCCACTGAGGGTCAAGTCGCTGAGCCAGGGTGCGGGCATCAAGGCGTCCAGGGTCTGGGTCTCGGCGCAGCCCAGATGCCGGCATAGCGCCTGGTAAATCTGCGCGGTGCCGCGCAGCTTGCCGTCCAGGCTGTAACCGGCGATATGCGGAGTGGCGATACGGCACAGGCCGGCCAACGCGACATCGACCTGCGGCTCGCCTTCCCAGACATCCAGCACCACGCGCAGATCCAGGCGTCGCCCGAGCAATTCGCGCAGCGCCGCGTTGGCCACCACCGCGCCGCGGCTGGCGTTGATCAGCCAGGTGCCGGTTTTCAGTTGCGCCAGACGCGCGGCATCGAACAGATGATGAGTCGGGTGGGCGCCCTCGCGATCGAGCGGCGTATGCAGGCTGATCACATCGCATTCGGCGATCAACTGTTCCAGACCGACGAAATCGCCGCCCTCGGCCGCCTGACGCGGTGGGTCGCAAACCAGCACCCGCAAGCCCAAACCGCGCAGCACCTCGAGCAAGCGGCCACCAACCTGGCCGGCGCCGACGATGCCGTAGGTGCGCGACGCCAGGTCGACGCCCTGCTCCTCGGCCAGCACCAGCAAGCTGCCCAGCACATAGTCGACCACCCCGCGGGCATTGCAGCCGGGCGCGCTGGCCCAAGCGATAGCGGCCTGCTGAAAGTAATCGAGATCGAGGTGGTCGGTGCCGATGGTGCAGGTGCCGACGAACTTGACCGGCGCCCCTTGCAGCAGCGTGCGGTCGACCCGGGTCACCGAACGCACCAGCAGAACATCGGCATCGACCACTGCGGCGCGGTCGATGGCGCGACCGGGTAAGCGGCGGATATCGCCGAAACCGGCAAAGAACTCATCGAGCAGGGGGATATTTTCGTCGGCGACTAGGCGCATGGCAGGCTCCATAATTCAGCGGGCTATTCTAACCAGCTGGCCGGCCGACGTCGCCTTAACAGGCTGTTGAGAAACTACCCGCGTGGGAACGCCGCGCCCCTTTCCTGACCGAGGCGTCAGCGCGTAGACTGCGCGGCCCTCCCATACGCTCAGCGAATGTTTGTCATGCCTGCCGAAACCCGCCCAAGGCGCATCTGGACCGAACTGCGCGGCCTATTGCTGTTGGCCACGCCGATCATGGTCGCGCAGCTGGCGCATACCGCCATGGGCTTCGTCGACACCGTGATGGCCGGACGCGTCAGCCCGCGGGACCTGGCGGCGGTGGCCCTGGGCAACTCGATCTGGGTGCCGGTGTTCCTGCTGATGACCGGCATCCTCCTGGCCACCACGCCGAAGGTCGCACAACATTTCGGCGCCGGCCGCCAGGCGGAAATCGGCGCATTGGTACGCCAGGCCCTGTGGCTTTCCCTGGCGGTCGGCGTGGCAGCGGCGGCGCTGCTGTGGAACGCGGAAATCGTCCTGCGCCTGATGGACGTCGAGCCCGGGCTGATCGCCCCCACCATGGGTTACCTGCAAGCGGTCGCCTGCGGTTTTCCGGCGGTGGCGCTGTACCACGTGCTGCGTTGTTTCAGCGATGGACTCAGCCATACCCGACCGAGCATGGTGCTGGGGCTGCTCGGCTTGCTGCTGAACATCCCGGCCAACTACGTATT